>DASSIO010000045.1:0-4459 GCA_035691825.1 Terriglobales bacterium
TATGTTGTACCTCGATGATAATGTCCCCTTTTGTCCTCGATAGAAATGTCCCCTAATAGGACTTCCGGAAGGAGGTCAGATTGGGGCGAATGGAGATGAGTGAAAGAGAGTTGGGGCGAGTGGAAGTGCTGGGGAGGGTGAAGAGTCGTCAGTTACGTTTGGTGGACGCGGCTCGGCTGCTGAAGCTGAGCTACCGGCAGACGAAGCGGCTGTGGAGGCGATACGGGGAAGAAGGGGCGGCAGGGCTGAAGCATCGCAGCGCGGGGCGGCGATCGAACCGGGCGTACGAAGAGAGATTCCGGCGTCAGGTGTTGGGGCGGGTGCGGGAGAAATACGGGGGAGCGGTGGGGGAGCGTTTCGGTCCGACATTGGCGGCCGAGCATCTGGCCGCGGACGATGGGCTGAAGCTGGACGCCGAGACGCTGCGGCGGTGGATGCTGGCCGAGGGGCTGTGGAGCCGGGAGCGGAGGCGGGCTCGGCATCGGCGACGGCGCGAGCGCAAGGAACATTTCGGCGAACTGGTACAGATGGACGGAAGTTTTCACGGCTGGCTGGAGGAGCGAGGGCCGGAAGGGTGCTTGATGGATTTGGTGGACGATGCGACGAACACGACGCTGGCGCGGTTGGGGAAGGAGGAGACGATCTGGGCGGCGGCGGGGGCCTTGCGGGCGTGGATCGAGCGCTATGGGGTGCCGCAGGCGCTCTATGTGGACTGGAAGAACCTCTACAAGCGCCTGGCCACTGCCCAAGAGCGGCTGCGGGCTCTGGAGCCGATCACGCAGTTCGGGCGGATGTGCGGGAAGCTGGGGATCGAGCTGATCGCGGCCAGCTCGCCGCAGGCGAAGGGACGGGTGGAGCGGATGCACGGCACGCATCAGGATCGGTTGGTGAAGAAGCTGCGGCGGAGAGGAATCGCGAGCCACGCCGATGCCAATGCGTATTTGGAATCCGAGTACCTGGCGGAACACAACGAACGGTTCGGGCGAGTGGCGCGGAGGCGGGAGGACTATCACCGTCGAGCGCCGGGGGCGACGAAACTGGATCGCATCTTCCGGCTGGAGACGGAGCGAGTGATCAGCGACGACTGGGTGGTGCGGTACGGCGGCCGTTTTTTCCAGCTCGCGCCGAAGAGCCCGCACTATGCGCCGGCGAAGGGCAAGGTGGTGGTGTGGGAGCGGCCGGATGGAGAGATCGGGATCGAGTACCGGGGCCGGGCGGTGCGGTGGCATGAGATTGAGGCACCCGCCGGACCGGCTGTCCAGCAGAAGCGATCCACCCCGACTCCAAAGGCCGGGAAGCAAAGGTGGGTGCCGCCGGCCAATCATCCCTGGCGAAAGGCGGCGCTGGGGCGTCCGCGGGCCTTGTCCTCCGCTGCGCCCTAAGCGCTCGCCCTAGGGGCTCGCAGGGCTCCGCTCCGGCCCAGGCCCGCAAGAAAACCCAAAACCAGAAAAACCCAAAAAACAGAAAAAACAAGAACCACCAAAAGGGGACACTTCTAATGAGCTAACCAAGGGGACATTTCTAAAGAGCTTTGACACGGAAATTACCGAGGGTTGACAGGGATAACTATGCTTCGTTACGTAAGAAAGCGCCACAGCGCGGCTCCTCGCTGCCCGGGTGTGAGCAAAGCTTCTACCTTCGAGAGGACTCCATCCGCTGCGATGCTTCGCCGCGCGGCACACCAATCATCAAGGCATCCTGCTCGCGCGGACGATAAATCGTTTGGGTGCAGGGCCCACAAAATAGAATGGGTAACAGGTCACCAGGGTCAGAGTTGAGCCAGCGGAAGCATTCAGCACCTCAGTATCCTGGGGCGCGACGACTTCAGTAAAATCGACGCGATAGCGGTACGATCCATCCAATGTCGTCAAGGTGATTTCATCGCCCTTATGGATATTCCGTAGCGGTCTGAAAAACGTATCGCGGTGCCCTGCGAGTACAATATTCCCGTGCTGGCCCGGCAGCGCGGTACCCGGAATATGGCCAACCGCCCGCCGTAAAGTCCTTCCGTTGTCGCCTTCCTCGATCATCGCCGTCAGGCCGATACTGCTGATCTCGATTTGTCCCAAGGAAGACCCTTTGGGAACAGCACTCTCAACACTGGCGCGGTCCGATTCGGGAGGGGCCGGAAGGGGCGACGGGTGAAACGGTTCAACGCTGCTGGCAGCCGGCGTCACACTTTTCAAGGCTCGTTCGAACCGCCAGGTTTCGTAGGCCTGATAAACCCTCGCGTCGACCAACGCATAGCCGGCGGAACCGAGCGCCAGGATGCCAACCGCAAAAAAGAGGTGTCGGCTCCAACGAAGAACCGATGGGGTTCGCCGCTGATGAAGCCTGTGCTTTGGGGTTCTGAAATTCATGGTTGCGCGCTCGGGTTTGCAGGAATGGTTTGAGGTTTCAAGGGCGCAGTGTAACCGGTCCGGGTGCGGACGAACAAACGCCCACGGCGCGTCGCCTCGGCCTTCACTTGGATGGCGCGATAGGTCCCGTCCTGCTTTCGGTCCGTGGGTATATATGCGATGGTGTACTGGTTGCGAATGTCGCGGGCGATCTGTTCGCAAATCGGGACCACTTCGCTTAACGACTCTGGGAAAAAGGCCTCGCCGCCCGTTTGCCGGGCGAGTTGCTTCAAGACATGAGGGTCCTGATCGGGGTCGTTCTGGTCAAAGATGCCGAGGGTATAGATAATGGCGTCCGATCGCCTCGCCATGGCCAGAACCTGCTTCAGCGTTTCTTTGCTGGCGTCGTCGCCTCCATCGCTGATCACGATCAGCACTTTCTTGTCCCGGCTACCGCTCTTCAAGTGTTCAAGCGCAGCAGCAATCGCATCGTACAGCGCTGTCTCGCCGTCTGCTTTGATACGGGATAGCGCGACCTTCAATTGACGCGGCTGGTCCGTAAAAGCCGCATCATCGGGAAGGGCGAACCGCACATGCTCATTAAAATTGACTACGAACATCTGGTCCTGCGGGTTGCTGGAGCGGGCGAACGCCAAAGCCGCGGTAACTACTTCAGGCACCTTCGGCCCCATGCTTCCACTGTTGTCAATCACCAGGCCGGCCGTGACCGGGATATCTTCATGGCTGAAATATTTAATTTGCTGCCGGGCGCCATTCTCATAAACCTGGAACTCATCCTCGGTGAGGCCTGAAACGAGGCCACCTCTTCGGTTCCGCACGGTGGCGTGCAGCACCACCAAGCCGACGCTTACCTTGATGGTGTAAGGGGCGTCGCTCGGGCGGCGATCAGAAGGCAGGATCTCCTGAGAGAGGGCAACATTGGATAGAGCCATCAGAAAACACAACGCCGCAAGGCGGCGGCAGGCAGCGGCCCACGCCCTCTCATTGTGCACTTCCGTGTTGAATGGTTTTGCTGCTCGCAACTTCTGTCCCTACTACTAAAGAGCACAACTAAGGCGCACGAGATTTACCTGCTGCCCACCGCCTTCCTAACATGCCAGGAGGAGACGTGGACGAGTTCCGGCAACTTTCGTGCAACCATGGTGCAAAACCGTCTTCGAGGACGAGGACCACCACGCAGGCCATCAACTGCAACCTCATGCCGATCCATACTATAAGTAAGTTTACGCCACATTCATGGATCGCGAACATTTGTACCGTCAATCCCCGCCCATCGAGTAAGAATCTGAGCGGTAGCCCGGAAGCCCACCCTTTCCTCTAGGTTTCCGCTACCGCCCACAAACGGTGACCCCGATTGCTTAACACTAGCCTTGGGTGCAATCGCCGGATCCCCGGTCAGAGTGTCCGAGTCGAAAGACCGGACCTCTGAGGCATTCGTACGACGCTCTCGACGGGTGAATCCACGCAGGCAACCACTTCCGAGTTCAGGCAGTTCGCTTCGAAAGAACCCAAACACCGAGTCCTGCGCCAAGGGATAGCATCCCAATCAATGCCAAAAGAGGGATCTCGCTTGCTGTTTTTGGCATGGCAACGGGTTCTGCGGTCGTGGCGGCAGACGCTGTCTCTGTCGGCGGCGCTTCAACAGCCTGGGCAAGAGGAACCTCTTCTCCCGTGGGTGTAACGGCTTCTACTGGAAGTTCCTTCAACTCTGTTGGTTCGGTTGGCTCCTCTGTTGTCGCCAGAACAGGCTCATGGGTCTCTTTCGCCAGCTCCGTTGCCTTCTCTTTGGGATAAACAAATTCCTGGCCCCATTGCGCCCCCGGATAAAACCATGCGCGGATCGCTTCCGGTTGTCCTTCCGCTCTCTCCCTGAACGTCATGACCGTTTTGTCGGTCGGCTTCAGACGGTAATTGGGGATGGCAAGGATTGTTGTGAACACATGGGTTTCATCCTCGCTAGAGATCTGGACGATGTTCCGGTTCGAGGCCGAATCCAGTAGCTTGAACGTGTAGGTGCCGGCCGGCAAGACTTGAGCGCCCACGCCCGGAACCTCGACTGGCCCGTTAAAGGTCACGGTGGTTTTCTTGTTCCACTGGTC
>DASSIO010000046.1:0-2272 GCA_035691825.1 Terriglobales bacterium
TCGAGCGAGCGATCCTTCTCGATCGACTTGCGGTACTCGCCGGGCGTGGTCGCGCCGATGCACTGAATCTCCCCGCGGCTGAGCGCGGGCTTCAGAATATTGGCGGCGTCGAGCGAACCTTCCGCCGAGCCGGCACCTACCAGCGTGTGCAGCTCGTCGATGAAGATGATGGAATTCTGCGACTCCATCAGCTCCTTCATGATGGTCTTGAGGCGCTCTTCGAACTGGCCACGGTATTTTGTTCCGGCGACAATCAAGGAAAGATCCAGAGCCAGAATGCGCTTGTCGGCGAGGAACGAAGGGACTTCTCCATCCGCAATGCGCTGCGCCAGGCCTTCCACGATGGCGGTTTTGCCGACACCGGGCTCGCCGATTAGAACCGGATTGTTCTTCGTCCGGCGGCACAGGATCTGAATTACACGGTCGACTTCCCCTTCCCGTCCAACCAATGGATCGAGCTGGGTGTCCATGGCGGCTTGGGTCAAGTCGCGTGAAAATTCCGCCAGAAGCGAGCTTTCGCGCTGCCGTTGCGGCTGCGCCTTCTCCTGAGTTGTCCGTGCAAGCTCTTCGCGAATCGTGGAGAGCCGCAGGCCTCGCTCGTGCAGGATCTCGGCGGCAAAGCACTTCTCTTCTCTCAGTAGCCCCAACAGCAGGTGTTCGGTGCCAATGTGACGGTGCGAAAGCCTCTCGGCTTCTTCCGCGGCATAGGCTAGAACTCGTTTGCACTCGTTGCTGAGCGGAAGATCCACAGAGGTGGAGACCTTTTCGCGAATAGTCGTGTGCCCCTCGATCTGCTTGCGGATCGATTCCACTGAGGCATGGGAACGCAAGAAGCGATTGGTCAGGGCCTTGTCTTCGCGAAGTAAACCGAGCAAGAGGTGTTCGGTCTCAATATAAGGAGAGCCGAACTGGCTGGCTTCGTAGCGTGCGAAAAAGATGACGCGCCTGGCTTTCTCCGTATAACGTTCAAACATGATGCCCTTCCCTTGGCCTTCCTGGTCGGAACCCTTTATCCACCCGACCCGCTAAAGAACCTGCTCGGCCCCAATTCATCTTCCATTATGCAATCAAAGGGCCAGGAATCCCAACAACAGAAACGATATTCCACCCTTTAATCACGTTACCGAAGGAATTCCACTCCATTCCTAAGGTCTCACCTCTTAGAACAAACCCTACTTCAACCCCAGTGTTGCTATACCAGTCTTGCTTCTGACTGTCGTTGTTCCTGCGCACATTCATGCCGGCAGCGACTCCGGCTCAATCTCTTCCATCTTGCCTCGCTGCAGCCGCATAACGCGCTGGCAGCGCCGGGCGAAGGACAAATTATGTGTGGCAATGAGAGAAGTGAGTTGATGCTCGCGATGAAGTCGCGCAATGAGAGCGAAAACCGCTTCCGCCGTCTGACCGTCCAAGTCCCCCGTCGGCTCATCGGCGAGCAACAGCTTGGGCCCAGTAATGAGTGCACGAGCCAGCGCCACCCGCTGCTGTTCACCGCCGGAAAGTTCACCCGAACGATGATGCGCTCGCTGATCCAGTCCCACCTCGCGCAGCCAGCGCATAGCCTCGGGTTCGACCTGTTGCCACGTTCGCCCTCTCATGAGCAGCGGCATGGCAACATTCTCCGCGGCCGTGAACTCCGGCAGAAGATAATGGAACTGCCATACGAAGCCTGTTTCTCGATTGCGAAAGTCTGCGGCTTCGTCGTGGGACAACGAGTTCACTCGCAAGTTGGCGCAGTATACGTCACCTGCAGAAGCGTGATCAAGAGCGCTAAGGATGTGCAACAAGGTACTTTTCCCCGCGCCCGACTCGCCCACAATGGCCAGCATCTCTCCTCGCTTCACCTCAAACGACAGATTCTCAAAGAGCACGAGGTCCGATTCGCCGGACCGGAAAACCTTCTTCAGGCCCTCCACGCGAAGCATTAAAGCCTCGTTCTTTAGATGCATAGTGCCGCTCTTTCGTTCCAGCGCGGTACTTGGCTCCAGAATCGCGGATCGGAAGATACCGTTGCGGCAGTATGCAAAACAACCGTCCATCCTTTGTACAAATTCCGACCTTGTAAAAACTCTACATTCGGTTCCGAAACCCTCATGTGATTAGAATCACCACAGTTGAAAGCGGCTCTACTCATAGCGTAAGGCCTCGGCCGGCAGGATACGCGCCGCGGACCACGACGGATAGAGGGTAGCGACGAACGACACCAGCACGGTGAACAGAGCGACCCAGGCGCCATCGGCAACCCGAGGCGCAAACGGGACGTAATCGATCG
>DASSIO010000047.1:0-50735 GCA_035691825.1 Terriglobales bacterium
CTCGACTACCTATACGGACACCACGGTAACATCCGGGACGATGTATACGTACCGCGTGCGAGCTACGAATGCATCCGGGAACTCAGCTTACGCCATCGCCATTTGCTTCAACAACGGATCCAACTGCAGCACCGTAACACCAAGCTAGGAACAGGCCAAGAGCCCACGCCGAAAGCTCCATCGTCCCGAAGCAGAGAATCAAATCACTCAGATCAGGTTGACAAACGCTATTGCGGTTGCAGGCGGGAAGTTTCCGGCTACCATTCTGCAATCGGCGTGACGTATACTTTTTGGGTGAGTTCCTCGAGCAGCCGATTGTTAGCAGTCCTCCTACTTTTGTTGTCGGCCGTTTCAACTTCTCGCGGACAGGGCCGGCCAGATCCGAACGAGGATTTTAAATCTCGCTGCAAGAGTCCCGGCGTGGTTCGTTGCTTTGGCTTTGACTCCGAGGACGAAGTCAAACCCCACTTGAATCCAGCTTGGGATGGCGTATATCGGGCGGAAGTCGACACCAGCACAAAAGCGTCCGACGGGGGATCCCTGCGCTTTACGATACCTACGAAATCCCCTGCGAATACTTCCGGCAATTTCTGGCTGGACTTCGCCGACGACTTGTCGGTGCAATTCGGAGCGGGGGAGGAGTTTTATGTGCAATGGAGGCAGCGTTTTTCGCCGGAATTGCTGGAGACGAGCTACAAGGGAGGCAACGGCTGGAAACAAATTGTCATCGGCGAGGGTGACCGACCCGGACAGCGCGCGAACGCTTGTACGGAGATTCAGATTGTTGTTGAGAATACCTATCAAGTCGGGGCGCCCCGTATGTATCACAGTTGTGGACGCAAGGATGGGCAGTTCGAACCGTTTCAGGTGTTTAGCCATCAGGACCAGGCGTGGCTGATCCAAAACGCGCTGGGATGCACAAATTACAAAGTCACGTCGCCACCGTGCTTCAAGTACGTACCCAATCAGTGGATGACCTTTCAAGTGCATGTGAAAATTGGAAGCTGGTATAAAAACGACAAGAAGTACCGAAACGACAGCACGATTCAGCTGTGGGTGGCGAAGGAAGGGAGTCCTTCGAAACTGGTGATCGATATGAACCCGGCACGGGGAACAGGATATGATCTCGTCAATCTAAATCCGGCGGCAAAGTATGGCAAGATTTGGCTATTGCCGTACAACACCGATAAAGATGGGACTCAAGAACACCCTACAGCATACACGTGGTACGACGAGCTGATCGTGTCCAGAACGCGAATCCCCGACCCGCTATAACGCAATTTGTCCCCTGGAAGAGAACAAGAGCGCGGAACTCACATAACAACGCTCCCACCACGTCAGGAGGCCGCTAGGCAGAAACCGAACGCAATACCTCGTCGAGCACCTGCATCGACACTGCCCATTGGTGGGCGGATGCGGCTTGGGCACGGCCTGCTTCCGCAAGCAGCGTGCGGCGTTGCTGATTCGAGAGCAGGCTTACAGTAAGCTCTACAAACTCTTGCGGCGAGTTTCCTACAGCAAGATGTTCCCCTTCAGTTGCCTGAATGCCTCTAGCTGCTTCAGGAGTTGAGACAACGGCAATTCCCATGCTCATACATTCAAGAATCTTGTTTTGGGTGCCGCGCGCGAGGCGAAGGGGGGCGATGGCAACGGCCGCATCATTTACGTGGGGCCTAACATCCGGGACAAATCCGGTGACGGTGATACCGGGAATTTTGGCAAGTGCCCTGACGGCGCGAACTGGATTGGCTCCGACGATGCGAAGTTCTGCAGAGGGGACACGGGCGCGGATCGGACCAAAAAGCTCCTTCGCAAACCAACAGATGCCGTCGATGTTTGGAAAATAATCCATTCGCCCTAGAAATACGATGACCTTTGAATCAGTCGGTGGAACCTTGTCCCTGCAGAAGAATCCGGCATCGACGCCGTTCGGGATCACTGAGAGAGGTCTTGAGATGCCAAGCTGCCGGAACGAATCGCATTCACCACGAGTAGTAAAGGTACAGTGAGTCGAAGATTGGGCAACAAGCTTTTCGAATCGCCGCAGCTTTGCTGATTCCAGAGCGTATGCCGCGGCCAAGGGGAACGCCCGGTGATGAGCGTAATCGGCCCACTTGGCGGAGTCCAGGTCGCCGTAGTCCATGACCCGGAAACCGCCTTGCAAAGGGAGAGCGTATTGAGCTGCAAATGCGCAGTGCACTATGATCCCGTCATATGCCGAATTGCGCCAAGCATCTTGAATCCGCTCCGCGAGACGGGACGAGCGGAAATAGGCCGCAGAGGAAGGAAACGTGCCAGGTAGAGAGAGAGCAGCATTTGTCCATCGAGCGGCATCCGGTACGACCTCCGCAATTAATTGCGCGCAATGTTGTTGGAGTGGACTGCCATCGCGCAATTCCTGCGCGGTGTGTGCCAGGCTTGCCACCGTCACCTCGTGGGTCTTCGACAGGTGCTGGATCATCTGGAAAGGCCGAATCTTTCCTCCGCGATTAGGGGGAAATGGAAGACGGTGACAGATGAATAAGAGTTTCACAGCGTGCCGACTGTGAGCGACGAGATGTCAAGTGTCTGAGTCTTGCCGGTATTTCTCAGGAAGACCTCTCTTGCCCCGAACCAGGCGAATAATTTGCACAGTAGTATAAACGAGGCGAATGCAGTCACCCACGAACTCATTGTCTGCAACAAGATGCCTCCTCCTATGCGACATTGAAGCACGCTCGTGATATTGAGCTTGCTGGAACAACGTGTTTTACGCACAGCGCGAGGCACGGTAGGGACGAGCAACAGCAGCCCTAGCGAACCCCTCCCCCAGTGTTTTCAAGCGATGTCGCAGTCTTCTGGGAAAGGCAGATATTGACGTGAGGACCAGAGAGCGACGCTTGTGAATCAGATTCCTTTGAAATGACTTTGTAAACGCGCAGTCCAGCCTCCTCGAGGCATGCCCGGGCGCTCTCGATAGAATAGCGCCGTTGTATGGGCTGAATGATCGGATTGGCAAGCTTCCCGATTATCCAGCGAGCAAGGGCAAAAGGACGAAAATTAGGCCAGACATACTCCGAGAACTTGAGCGCAAGCCTCTTTCTAGAAGTCAGATCCACGTGGAGCAACGTTGCACAAGTCCCACCACTGCGAAGCACACGCCAGATCTCACGGGTTGCCTCCCGGTCATCCAAGAAATGTTCCATAACTCCAACGCTGAAAACAAGATCGAATGTGCAGTCGGGAAATGGCAGGCGTTCGGCCAAAGCCACGCCGAACTGAGCGTTCGTCCGAGAACGTGCCTTTCTCAGGGCCTCCGCGGAAATATCGATGGCTACTTTTTCAGAAGCGGTCACGGCGGACAGGAGATATCCCTCGCCACACCCGATTTCCAATACCTTGCCTGTCGAGAGCGACTCAAGGAGCGACGCGAAATATTTAATGAACTGAGGAGTTCTACCTTGATCGTTCCAGACATCAGAGTGCTCGGTATAGATACTGTCGTAGCGATCACCGATCTGGCCGGCGGCTTGAAATTTTGCGTCGCGTGATAGCAGAACAGGAATGCCATCAGTGATGGAGAAGAGGACCTGACATTCTGTGCAGCGGAACGCTTCCAACGGTGCTTTGCAGTCTGGACAGACAAACATAGTGGTATTCCTCGACATATTCGATACGGCAGTGTGCACGATTAAATCGCCCCCTTGGCAGGCTTTTCAACGACGGGCAAATACCTGCTATCCACGAGTTGATCGAGATGGTTGGCCAGATCCTTGCTGAGGTTCCTTCGCGAAAATCTGCTTGCCGCCTCGCGAGAGGGAACAGCATGATTGCCGCTTTCCACTTCCGAGAAAAATCGAGGTAAGGCCAAGTAGATTGCCTCTTCGTCGTGAAGATTTACAATGGTTGAACCCCCAACGTCACGGAGAAGCGAAGCCGTATCTCCATTTTCGGAAGTGAGTGCGAGAATGGGCTTACCAAGCCTAAAATATTCATATGCCTTAGCGGGAATCTGGTGGTCGCAATTCTTGGCCTGCATCAGCAAGAGCGCATCCGAGGCGACATACTCTTCCAGTGCCTGCGTATATGGAATTCGCGGCAGAAGATTCACGATGTCCTTCAGGCCGAGACCCTGGATGATTTCAGAGTATTTGTCTTCGAAGCCCGGCGCACGGAGATTTACCTGGAGAGACTTGGAACTGATTTTGCTCTCCTGACTAAGCCGGGCCAAGGCACGAAAAAACGGTATGGGGTCACGTTCTTCGGGATACACAAGACCAGAATGGAGCAACTGGAAAGGACGCGAGGCCGTCTCGAGTGTTTTGCGAGGAGCTTGCAGACGGACGAAGTCTTCTTCGTCGTAGCCATTTGGTAGCAGCAGACATTTATCTTCTGCAAGTTCCGGGTAACGACTTCGGTACATGCGGATCGCGGAATGCGCCGTGAAGAGAACAAGCGAAGCGCGCTTTATCGCAAGCCGTTCGAGCCATCTCCAGACCCGAAAAGTCGCGGGATCACGCGGATAATTGTCTTCGGTCATGGAGTCGCGCAGATCCAAGATCCAAGGTTTGCCAGTGAGGCGGTGCAGAACAAGCCCGATCCACACTGCCGTTGCAATCGGGAAGGTAGTAAAAACCATTTCAATGTTTTTCCGCCGCATCACTCGCAGGGCGGCAAGAATTGCACACAACGACCAACTCGCCGATGTGTCTGGCAGCGCCAGAAAACGCGGATACCGGCCATAAATCGAAAGTTGCCGTTTTGAGTCGAGGCCAAAAGCCCGGACGACTTCCAGGCCCTGAGGTATGAGACTAAGTTGCTGTGCGTTCACCTGTTCATACATACTCGGATCAGCGGTGACTACGGTTGGCGTCCAGCCGAACTCCGGCAGATATTTGCAAAATTTTAGGACACGGAGCAGCCCACTACTTCCTGACATGGGCGGGAACTGGAAGGCTATCATCAGAATGTTTTTCGTCGTCACAGATTCCTTCATTTCCTGCACAGGAAACTTTGCTTAATCAATCGCATTCGTCCCACGCCCGTGGAGTTTCCGACAATCTGATCCCACCTTGCGCACGACATCCACGATAGTCTGAAGGTGCTCGTTGGACAGATTCTGATGAACCGGTAGGAAAACCAAATTGTCATACAGGAAACTGGCCCCAGGGTACTGCGCCTCTGAAATGCTTCCAACACGCACGCCTCCCCAAGTCACGGCAGGAATTCCAGCGCTGCGTAAGAGCAGATGCGCGTTCGCAATCCCATCAAGAAAGAGCGGATATACCCACGGGCACACGCCTTGAGGCAGTTCTCTGAAAAGCGGAATGACCCCAGGGGCAAGGCAAAGATTCTTCTGAAGGAAAGTAAAGTTCGAGCGCCTGCGCGCTGCGATTGAAGCCACGGTCGAATGGCGAAGGATCCAACTCGAGGGGTTAGTCATTGGTTGAGTCAAGAGAGTGGGGTCGAACGAAGGGCTGTTGTTGTCCACGATCTCTGGCGTTGGTGTGTTTTCCGCCGATGTTTCGCTCTTCGACCCTCGGAGACTGCGAAATGATTCGATTACATTCTTCGCGAACCTTGCCACAAGGCCAGAGGAAGAGTTTATCGTCTGGCTGGCGACGAACCTTGCTGCTTGCAAGTTGAACCGGGAGCGGTCTGCCTTCCAGCTGAATTCTTTAGTCTTGGATAGCCACAACTCTGCACCATCGAAAAGGGGAAGGAACTTGCGAAAGCTGAACACGCTGGCATCACCGATCATACCGAACATGATGGAGTTCTCGTTCATCGGGAGAACATGCGCACAATCTTCGAATAATAAGAGATTTCGTGTCAGGCAGAGTTTGCTCAATGCCTCGATTTGCTGCGGAAACCCAAAATAGTGCACTGCAAGCAGGACACGTGTCTCGGGCCGAAGCTTCGCTTCAACTTCACCCAGTTCCAGGACGCAGTCCCTTCCTATATCGTAGAAGTCGCACTCCAGACCGTAGGCAGCAAACGGTTCGGCTGCCGCCCGGCAAAGATACGCCGGCAACAAGGCACGGCCAGTGCGCGGGACGTTCAATACGCACAATGCATGATGAAGCGCGTTGCGAGCCCAAAAGAAGGAATGGCGACCGGCTCCAGGATTCCCGGTTTTCCGGGTGCTTCTATGTGGGAACATTGACAGGTGCTTCCAGGTCAGCCACTGTTCGCGCGGCACGGAGAATGAACTAAAGGCAGGATTCATTTAAATCGCTTCGCAAGTCTTCTGAGCGGTTTGACCCAGCTGTGGCGATAGCAAGTCAGGTGGTAAAGTGTGCGGATCTCATCGGACCACCGCATGTGCCACTCCATCGCGCGCCCGTAAAACTCGATAACCCGCATTTGCTTGCCCGCATATAACTCCCTCATCGCGTCTTCTCGCATCATGAAGGCGGGAGAGAACTCGTTGAATTCTTCATCGTAAGCTGTTTTGAGGATGACGATCATGCCCTTGTGCACCAGGCACAGATCGCTCGCGGCAAGGCGGTCGTTTAATTTCAACTGATAAATGATGCCTTGGCCGCGCTCGCAGAATCTGCCAAGAAGATCGGCATAAAACCGTCCCTGGGCGTTGTCTTCCCCGACAGCGGTGCCTTCCCGACTCTTCCAACCCTTCGATTCCAGGCGACCAAACTCGCGTACCGCTTCTGGGACTTGCTCCGGCGATCGAAGCGCTAGCAACTCGGTTTTGAATCCTTTCTCCGCGAGTCGCCGCCTTCGTCGCGCTAGGTTGTGCCGCAGATTTGAGCCGCGCGCTTTCCAGTATTCTTCGAATGTGGAGTCGAGGGTTATTCGGGCTGTGCGAATGTATTCAAGACCCTCGACGAGACCAGCACCATTCTGCATGGGAAGTGAAGTGTGATCCGGGTCCTGCTGCAAGACGCTGAGTTGCAGCGCATAACCCGGCAACTCGCGCGTAATTCCAAGCAATTCTTCGCCATTGGTGTCAGCTGTGCTGAATAGGATGAGACCCAATGGAGCTTGGGAGGGCTGAAAGGTTTCCCACACTCCTGGTCCTTTCTTTTTTAGCAGAGCCATTCCCCGATTTTTGTCGCCGTCTTTTGTTCCAAGAAGGATGCTATCGTCGCCGAAATGGCGTAACAAGGGAGCGACGAAATCAGAATCGAGAAGGACATGATCGTTTCCCACCCTGTTGAGTTCGTCCCATTGGTCGCGACGCGCCTCAAACGACTTGCATGCGGGTTCAAATGTCCAGCTCATCTAGCGGAAGCCCTTTCTAACGTGCCTTCGTTGCCACTGCGGAGGGGCAAACATCCAGGAGAAAATCAGAGGACTTACCGCGGCGACGGATGAGTTGGTGGCGGCCATCCTCCACCCACACTTCCGGTGGTGTTGGCTGGCTCAAGAAACCCAATGGGCTGGCCGAGCGTGCATAGGCGCCGGATTGGAACACTCCGACAAGATCGCCTATCTCGGCGCGCGGCAAAGTGACTCCACGCGCCAAAACGTCAAGAGGCGTGCAGAGCGGACCAACGATGTCCACAGCTTCTGCTCCTGGAGCATCCAGCTTATTCACTAGGGCGACGGGGTAATTCCGTTTAATGGTCTGACCTAGATTCCCCGAGGCTGCAAGGTGGTGATGCATGCCGCCGTCCGTAATCAGGAATTTTTTGCCTCGCGAGACTTTAATATCGTTGACCTTTGCCAGATAGACCCCACACTCACCCGCCAAAAAACGGCCGGGCTCGACGAGAAATCTTGTGTGTTGAAAACAGCGTTCGCCGTCCACTGAATTCATTAGATCCTGAAGTCCCGAACGGAGCTTGGGCAAGTTCAACTCGAGTTCGTTTTCGAAGTAAGGGATGCCCAAGCCGCCTCCGAAATCCAGCGTGGAGATCGGCGAATGTGTTCGGGCGGCAGCTCGGCGCGCGATTTCGATCCCGCGACGGTATTGGGTCAGCAGGACCTCGGCATCCAGGATCTGCGTACCTGTGAAGATGTGCAGACCATGAAACACCAGGACTGAGTCCGAGACTATGCCGTCAAGGACTTCATCCATCATTTCTTCGTCGATTCCAAACGGCGTGGGCTTTCCACCCATGCGCATGGCGCCGCCCTGGGCTTCTCCCGTAAGATTGACTCGCAACGAAACAGGGGCTCGGCGACCCAATCGACTGCTGAGCATGCTGATTCTGCTGATTTCCGTTATGGACTCCGCGTGAATCTCACCGACGTTTTCGGAGAGAGCAGCTTCCAGTTCCGCCTCGGTTTTCCCTGGGCCTGCGAACAAAATTTTATCTGGAGGGCAACCTGCCTTTAAGGCCTGATAAAGTTCGCCTGCGGAGGCTACCTCCAGGCCGCATCCTTTTGACAGGAATAGTTGCAAGAACGCGGGACTCGGATTCGCTTTGATAGAATAAGAAATCGAAAAGCGGTCGGGTAGAGTGTCTCTCAGTTGTGCCCACTTCTTCTCGGCGACTCCACTGTCATAGGCAAAGAAAGGTGTGCCGTAGGTTCGCGCCAGCTCTCCGACGCAGCAGGCGCCGATAAGCAACTCCCCCTGGCTTGAGCCAAAATGCTGCTCAACGATAGTTCGGAAACGCTGTACCACTCTATAGGCCTTCCCGGCGACGCAGTGCTGGATAATCGACTTTGCCGCTACTCGTCTTCGGCAGTTCTTGGAGGACTTCCAGGGTTTTGGGCACCATGTAGCGTGGAAGTTTCTCGCTGCAGTGAGCGAGAAGGGCTTGGGTGTCGAGCGGATCGCCGTCACGAGGCACGACGAAAGCCTTGATGGTCTGGCCGAGGATTTCGTCGGGAATCCCAATCACCGCGGCTCCACGCAGTTTTTTGCTCGAGAATAAAGCTTCCTCAACTTCCGTTGGACTAATTCGAAACCCGGAAGACTTGATCATCGTGTCGCGCCGACCGACAAAATAAAGAAAGCCGTCTTCATCCATCTTGACCAGATCGCCCGAATAACAGACCTTTTCGCAGTCGCCCAATTCTGCGGGCAGCAATGGATTGCTGCGCAGTACGCGATCGGTATCCTCGGGCCGGCCCCAATATCCTAGGGATACTGTTGGTCCGCGGTGAACCAACTCACCGATTTCACCGGGTTTGCAACGTTGCCCTTGCTCGTTGAGCACCAGGATCTCTGTGTCGGGGATGGCTTTTCCCATCGAAGTCGGTCTGCGATCCAGTTCCTCGGGGGGAAGGTAAGTGGAACGAAAGGCTTCGGTCAAACCGTACATGAGGAAGACTCTCGTCGAGGTCAGCGTCCTGCGTAGTGTCGCAAGGACGGCTTGGGGCATCGCACCGCCCGTGTTCGTAATGTACCGCAGACTGGGCAGCGGTTGCTTATCCAGCCCCGAATTCGGCTGAACCAGAAGGCTCCATAGCGTGGGAACCCCTGCGAGCCCGCTGACCTGCTCCCTCATCAAGGTTTGCACGATTTCACGACCGAATACAAAATTAATCAAGATACAGGTCGCACCCTGTTGAAATGCCGTCATTAGCTGGTTGAGTCCGGCATCGAAGCTGAACGGCAAGACAGCAAGAATCCGCTCGCTCTCCGTGATTTGCAGATATGTCGAGACGATGCTACTCCCCGCAATAATATTCGCATGACTCAGCATTACCCCTTTTGGTTTGCCAGTGGACCCGGATGTGTACAGTATGGCGCTCAAATCCTTGCTAATCGGCTCTTTCCGGGGATAGGAGAGCGGTTGAAGCCCGCAGAACTCACTGAATGAATAAACGTGGAGTTGAACTTCTGGAAGTGTCCCTTCATCAGTCAGAACCAGAATTTCGAGTGTCGGTATTTGTGGTAAAACCTCAAGGAGACTTGCGAGCTTGCTCCTGCTGGTGATTAACGCTTTCATCCCGCAGTCTCGGGCGACGTGCGCTACTTGCTCGGGGAATAATGTCGCGTTAATTGGGACAAAAACTCCACCAGCCTCGGACACGCCAAATATGGAGACCACCTGCTGAATGGACGCTTCAAAATAAATCCCGACTCGATCGCCTTGCGAAAGCCCGGCAGTTCTCAATCCGTGGGCGAGTCCGGCCGACCTCGAGGCTACGTCGGCATAG
This sequence comes from Terriglobales bacterium, assembly GCA_035691825.1. Taxonomy (GTDB): domain Bacteria; phylum Acidobacteriota; class Terriglobia; order Terriglobales; family Acidobacteriaceae; genus Gp1-AA122. The sequence goes on from DASSIO010000047.1 coordinate 10,060, forward strand.
CTTAGGCGTTGGACACCGTGGACCAAAGCCTCTTTGCCCGGCAGCCGCAATGCGCTTGTCCGCAACAAGTGATGTGTCAAGTAGTCCATATATCCTTTAAGTTTGCGCGCCCCGAAGTTGGTTAGCCCGCAGCGAAATGCCCGGCGATCTACGGCACGACTGTCGCGGCGGCGCGCATTAATTTTACATCGGAGATGGCCCTCAGATCGTGGGCGACGTACATCTTCCGAAGCCAGGGACTTTCGTAAAAGACGCGGCCATCTGACAGGCCGCGCCAAACGTCTATTTTTGTGTCTTCAACAAGGTCATTGAATTCGTTGATTGCCAAGAGTTCACCCGCAAAGCGATGGTTGAAAAAGTAGCGGACATCATCGAAATACATTGGGACGCGGCGGAGCATTCTCTTCTTTGGCAGACTTAGAATTTGAAGAGCCGCCTGTGTCGAAGAATAAAGATCAAGATCCATGGCCAGGAAGCCTACGGGGGCAGGTTGGGTTTCATCCACGAATCTTGGCACCGTCTCTCTGACGTCCCCTAGAACTAATTCCGTGCTCGAAGTCAACTGGGCGCGAAGAGCGGCTTCATTCATGCGATAGTCGCCGCTTCGCCACTGGTCCGGGTGGTCGCGAAAACCTCCATCCAATCCCGGAAGGCCTTCGCCGCTGTCGAACCCATAAACGAGGACGCGAATTCCTGTTTCCCGTTCCACCGCAGCAGCGTATTCCTGCATTGTCACTAGCCCGTCTCCGCGCGCAACGCCAAATTCAATCGCGCAAATAGTCTCAACTTTTTCCTGAGCGGCCTGATCCGCAGCTGCGAGTATCCCTGCCAAATAGTGCGGCCGGGCAATTGCATCCCATCGAGCCTTCTCACGGATGGAATTCCCGAAACGTTTGACCGCGTAGCGAGCAAATAACCGAAAAGGGGGCTCTTGCCTGAGACGCCCGTCAAAGTTCGTTAGTCGATCGAAAGCCATCGCCTTACCTCTCGGCATCCAGTCAGGCATGTATCCAGCCTCATCGACGACTCGGAATCCGATTCCTGGCCTGGAGCGAATGCCTTATTCACGCGCCTCGCTCCAAGTGTTTCTGTTCGGTGAACTCCGAGATGCATTCAATGGACCGGAAATGTTCAGGGACCAGGTCCTCATCGTTCACGCTCAAACCAAAGTCGCTTTCCAGAAAAGCCACCAGGTCAAGAATGCCGAGAGAATCCACGATGCCGGTCTCGAGTAATTCGTCGGAGTCACTTACGCGACGTGTCCGGGCAAGAGGAAACTTCTCCAACACGAAACTCCGAATTCGGTCTCTTACCGAAGTACCAGTCGACATCGAATCTCCTCGTGTTCAGCTCTCTCGATCCCCGTCCATCAAGAACCAATTCTCGTTTCCGCCCTCAGTGCCCGGCTTTCGTGCTGTCTGGCGCAAAGAAATCACAGGGCTCGAATCGCGGAAGCGGAATCCGAGAGCCTTCAACTCTTCGCGGCAGGGATGAGAAGCCAGTATACTGGCTTGAACGGACTCGCACCCGCGCTGTTTCAGTAGAACAACCAAACCCCGAATCAAGTCCATTCTGAGGTCTCGGTTTTCATGGCTAAACCAGTCGACAATCGTTGCTTTGGCATCGTCCTCGAGAAAAACCAAATAGCCTTTTAACTGTCCTCGGTACCTTGCGGCCAAGAACTCATATTTGTTGTACGGGTGTTCAACATAACGCCAGTTCAAATAGTCTGCGGACCGATCCACACATATGCCCAATCCTCCACCGACCTCTCGGGCCAGTGCGGTGTATTCCTCGGAACAGCGTCCTTCCTGAGTGGTTATCGTGATGCCGCTCTTCATTCGGTTCGATCCATGGTTCAAGGCTAAGAGTGTATTTGCTGCCCCGCCCAGAACTCGTGAGACGGTCTTGTTTTTTATCTTCGAGGCGATTTTTCGGTCCGCTCGCAGCAACTTCACCATACGGATCAGTTCTGTTCGGGGTACCAAGCCGAGGCGCCGGTAGACAGCCAGCATGGTGCGGCTCGGAAGATCAAATCCTGCTGAAAACGTCCCATTCTGCACGGTTTCCAGACACTTCCTCTGCAGACGAATTGCCAGTCCCAAGCTTCGCTGGTCCGCCGAGACGCAAAAATCACCCAAGACATAACCTTTGCTCTCGCCTTGCGGTAAATTGATCTTGCGCGGAAACACTGCAGCAGATCCCACCAATCTTCCCGAACCTGCCTCCGCGGCAAGCCAAACCTCCGCTTTGCCATGGGGGCACTTGCGGTATAACCAATCAAATCGATTGAAGTCGATGGAAGTAGAAAGCTGCTCCTGAAGAAGTTTCAGCAAGGGTGCAGCATCTCTATCCAGATCTCCAGCCCGCAGAGTCACGATCATCGGCTGGGAGATACGAGTTTCAGGCATTTGTATGCAGCGGGCTCAATTCTTGAATTAGGTTCAAAATCAAAGACCAAAGTATCCGAATTCGAAGCACACCCGTCGACAATTCTCCACGCAATAGCGAAGCAAGTGCTCTGCCATATCCTCAGCTACTCCAAATCGTTGAAATGGAAGCTAGTTGGCCTCCTGCTGCCACTCGGGAGTTGTGGCTGTTGCGAGTTTCTCATCCTCCTGCAAACCTCAAAATAGCGCTCCGGTGCACTTCCTAGGAAGCTCTAATTTGACTGGTCCTGCTCAAGTCCTTAGATTTCAATATGTTTCGTGCGGACCACCGTTCCAGTTTCTAATGAGCATGCCGGAAAGACTATCTCATTTCTGGGCAACGCAGTTCCTTGACCGAGCCTCCTTGATTCGCTGCCATAACCGCTGCCTTATGCATGTCTATTAGTATCAGCGACTTAGCCAGGGGCCGCCATTCGCCTGCCGCGTAACCGTTTGGATTACAAGTTGCAATCTCAATCGCTGGGCCTCAGGCGGATAGCTCAGATGGTAGAGTGTCCCCTTTACACGGGGAAGGTCGCAGGTTCGAATCCTGCTCCGCCTACCATCTGCACGCAAGCTTCAAGCGAGGGCGGTCTGCACGAAAATTAGCGAGAAGTTTAAGATCCCTTTAAATACCCGTACTGCCAGCTCATAGGAACCATTCGTGCTAAAAATTGGAGGACAACGAATTCCGGCAAAAATTCTCGGCCTGTTGGCCGCAGATGGCATTCTGACTTGTATTGCCCTGGTCCTTGCAATCGGGCTTCGTTTTCGAAGCGCGGGCATGGTGTACTCCTACCTTCATTCTCCGTATGTTGTTCCACGCTTCCTGGTATTTGTGCTCACATGTGTCCTGGCCTTGTATTACAACGACTTGTACGACGGGGCAGTTATCGGCAGGCGTTTCGAGCTGTACTTTCGAATGTTTCAGGCTCTTGGAGCCGTCTGCATCGTCCTTGCGATCCTGTATTACTTTTTCCCGGACTGGGGCCTTGGGCGAGGAGTGGCAGGTTTGGCAGCGGTAGCCGTTCTTGTCTTTACCTTAAGTTGGCGATTACTTTGGGAGCGTGCGGCCCACCTGCTGACGAACCCCGAGCGAGTTCTGATTCTGGGGACGGGTGCAGAGGGAATCTCGCTTGTCAGGGAGATACTGGCGCGTCCTGAGTTGCACATGAAAGTTGTCGGATTTCTGGATGAGAAGGGTGAAAACATAGGTCTCTCTCTGGTCAACCCCGGCATCATTGGAGGGGCCAGCGAGGTAGAAGAAATCGTCCGTCGAGAGAATGTTGACCGCGTCATTCTCTCCCTTTTGGAACGTCGCGGTGGAACTCCCGTGCGCCAGCTTCTAAACCTGAAGTTTGCCGGGATCGGCGTGGAGGACGCGCACGGGGTCTACGAAAAATTGTCAGGGAGAATCTTTCTGGGGCGGCTGTCTCCGAGCTGGCTGATTCTGTCGGACGGATTCCGCAAGACTGTTTTTCAGTCCGCGGTCAAGAGGGCGTTTGACCTGGTCAGTTCAGCGATTCTGCTGATATTAACGTTACCCGTGATGCTGCTCGTGGCTGCGGCCATCTGGCTCGAATCCGGCGGTCCGATCCTTTTTCGTCAAAACCGGATGGGTATGCACGGCAAAGAGTTTGAGATTTTAAAGTTCCGTTCGATGGTCCAGGATGCCGAGAAGCACGGTCCGCAGTGGGCCAGTTCAAACGATAATCGGATTACCCGCGTCGGGCGCCTGATTCGTAATTCGAGAGTGGACGAACTTCCGCAGCTCATCAACGTCTTTCGCGGTGAAATGAGTCTAGTCGGCCCTCGTCCGGAACGGCCCGTCTTCTGTGCGATGCTTGAGGAGAAGATCCCATTCTTCGCGCAGCGTCACTCTGTAAGACCGGGCATCACCGGGTGGGCGCAGATTAAATATCAGTACGGCGCGAGCGTCGAGGACGGCTGGACAAAGCTCGAGTACGAGCTCTTCTATATTAAGCATATGTCGTTGGTGCTGGATCTGGCAATTCTCTTTGAGACAGTGAAAGTTGTCTTTTCTGGTCGGGGCGCAAAATAAGCTTTGTGTTCGACATCGGATGAAAGTCATTGATAAACTCCAGCCAAGGGAAAGAGGGGGTCGAGGTCCGACCTTCGAAGGTTCAGAGCCGGGGTATCGGGGACTTGTTCCTGGTTGCTGTATGGGTTTTTTCTTACCAGGTCTTGATCTGGATCTTCCGTTGGATACGCCGCTTTGAAACAAACCGGGAGAAGATGCTGATCTAGTTCTGGCATTACCGGGCAGCAAATCCAGGCTTGTCAACATCAAACTCTTTCCCGTTTCGCGGATGAAATTGGATGATCCTGGAACTTTTCTTCCTGCGGTTTAGTGTCTAGTCGTTGTTTTGAGCCTAAACAGGTGAAAACTAAAGAAATTACGGGTGTACAGTTGGAACCTAGCGTGCGGTTACGATCTCACTGCAAGGGGGCAACTTTGTCCGAGTCAGCGTCGCTTGCCCGCGTGGCGGGCAAAAAAGGAATGTGTCAGTCAGCCATCGCTCTTCTGGGTATGCTACTGTTTTTGACGGGCTTTTCCCTGTTTCCGGCTTCTGCAGCGCAGCAACAGGCGACTCCGCCAAACAAGGGCGAATCACCAAAGAGCCGGACAGAGTCAGAAGAGAAAAAGCCTGCACCCATCAAAGTACCGGATTCTTATCGTATTGGCATCGGTGACCAACTGCAGGTCTCCGTCTGGCATGAGCACGACCTTACTCTGCAGGTTGCTGTGCGGCCAGACGGAAACATCACCATACCGCTGCTGAATGACATCTATGTCGTCGGCCAGACTCCGAAAGAATTGGCTGCGCTCATCACGGAGAAGCTCAAGCCATTTGTGAACGAACCGCAGGTGACGATTAGCGTAAGTTCGATCCAGAGCCGCAAGGTATATCTCATAGGACAGGTCGCCCGCCAAGGCGTTTTTTCATTGAATGACCGCAAGACAGCATTGGAATTGATCATAGAAGCAGGAGGGCTGGGGCCCTTTGCAAAATCAAATTCGATTTATGTCCTACGGGTCGTGGACGGAAAAGAAACGCGAATACCATTTCACTATAAAAAGGTGGTTGACGGCCGTGAACCGGATGTCGATCTTTTGCCGGGAGATAGGGTCGTCGTACCCTGAGTCAAGCGGGGGCTAAATCAGCATGATGAGAGTCAGGTTCTCAAGATCACAAGCCGTTGTGCTTCTCTCGGTTTTGCTTCTTTGCTCCTGCTCCACACTCGCGCAGGTACCTACTCCACAACCAGCTCCCCCGCAGCAACCAACGACGAAAGAGCCAAAGGACCAGCCAAGTACAGATCAGCCAAGTGGTTCTCCTGATGACTCTCCCTCTCTCGAACACCCGGTTTCCGTGACCTCGACCTCGCCCCCGATCCGTCAAATAAGTAGTGCTGGATTTCTAACACAATCCGCAAGCCCGCTCCGGTGGGGCCCCTTTTATGTGGCCTACGCACAATTCGCCCAAATCTTCGAACAGGGGAATGCGTTCAATGGCCAGAGCGATTTTCAAAACGCTGCCAGTCAGCTCTCGGCTGACATTGTGTTCGACAAGGAATTTCGTCACGCTCGAATTGCAGTACAGTACATACCTCGAGTGACAATTCTGAATGGGCAGGTGTTCGGGGATTTCGTGAACCAGGACACGGGTGCGAATGTGGTCTTCACTCTTACCCCGCGGCTGACGCTGAATTTGGCAGATCACTTCACCTATTACAGTAGCCAGGACGCATTTGCAACTATCTTCTTGAGTTCGGATGCAGTGAGTGGCACGACGTTGCAGAGAGATTTCATTGAAGCTCCGGCCAGTTGGCTGTCCAATTCAGCCATAGCAACGTTCAACTACGCCCTTAGCGCGCGGACACGGATCTCCATTTCGCCAAATTATACATACGCAACGACATCTGGACAGTCAACGGCAACTAATTTTCCCACGGTAAATGAATATGGCGTGAGTGCGAGTGTGACACACGATTTAACGGCTCGCAGCGGAGTGAGCGCTTCCTATACGGAGCAAACAGACGCATTGCCGGGTTCCTCTTACAGAACTATTTATCAGAGCCTGCAAGGCGGGTACTTTCACTCCTTTAAAGGCGGATGGTCTCTCTCAGGGAGCGGTGGATTCATCACTGCGAATTTTCAAACCGGAAGGGACTGGTCCGCGTCGGGATCGGGGTCGCTCGTAAAGTCGTTTAGGCGATCGCGCGCCGCGCTTGCTTATTACCGTGGCCATACCCTCTCGGGGTATATAAGTCGACAGTTTAGCGACAGGGCCGACGCCTCCTACCAGCTGTACCTTGGACGGAGATGGACCATGGGGGGTGGAGTCGGCTACCTGCGCGACTTGTTCACCGGGAACGGGATCTGGGGAAAATACGGAGAGGCGAATCTGAGCTTCGGACTAGCTTCGACTGTCTCGCTTTTTGGCACTTATGTATACAAATGGCAGAGGGGCGACAACGTTGAGGTGTTCTCGGGAAATACGAGCTATGTCGGCTTGGGAATCCAGTGGAAGGCTCGGGAGCCCTTTGTGGGTCGATAGGCATCTTTCGCACAAGATGAAAATCGCATAAGCCTCTAAAGTTTCGGACCAATTGGGACATTTGAACGTAGCGCAAATCTAGTGTGAGTGGAACACACAGTCATCCGATGGACGTTCGAAATGGCCGCGCACACTTGAGAAATAAATTTCCATACCTTGGCTTGTACCGCTGAACGATAGCCCTTGGAACTTCGGGACACATTTCTATATCGTTGATAATAAATAGCTTAGATGAAAATTGGCGGGTTGATTCTAACCTTTGTTTGGCGGTGAACTTGCTGTAGTCACACCGTTGCCCAGTGGCTTGGGGCAACTCTTTGAATCGGAGGTCGTCTTGAACCGGCTTGGCACATCAAATTTGGTCGGAGATAGTCCGTCGGGCGAGCTTCAGTTACGCGATTATCTCGATATCTTGCAGCGCCGGAAATTGTGGATCCTGCTCACCGCCCTGGGAGTCTTTGTCATGGGGCTAGTCGTCGCGGCGAGGCTTCCTAACTCTTACCATTCAGAGACGACTATCGTAGTCGATCCGCAACAGGTTCCCGATAGTGTGGTTCCGTCGGGGCTGGCATCAAGCGTCTTGGATCGCCTTTCAATGATACGTCAACTGGTTTTATCGCCGACGCGGCTCGCCGAGTTGATACAGAAGTTGAATCTTCATCCCGGGCTCAAGGGGCAGGCAGCCACGGAAGCCTTGGTGGCCAGCATGCAGAAATCGATCAACATTGAGGTGGCCGATGCCGGAAGTCAGCGGCTAAGTGCATTTAAGATCGGATACACGAGCAAAGATCCCGTGCAGGCAGCGGAAGTTGCCAACAATTTGGCTTCTATGGTCATTGAGGAGAGTCTGAAGGCGCGCGAGCACCAACTCTCAGGGACAGAGGAATTCTTGGATAACGAACTTCAGGATACGAAGAAACAACTTGAACTGAAAGAGGCTGAAGTCAGCCGGATCAAGACGCAGTACATCATGGACATACCGGAATCGAAACAATTCCATCTTGAGGCGCTCGACAGTCTGCGCAGCCAGCAGCGTGCCAGCCAAGATCGCGTAAGCCGAGACCAGACGGAGAAAGTCTACCTCCAGTCGATGCTCGCGAACTCGAATCCCATTGTCGACGTGGACGCCAACAGCGGCGAAGGCGCATCGTCCCCGCTGCAGACACAAATTGAAAAGCTCGAGACCAATTTGGTTGAACTGCGCTCCCGATACGGGGCCGACTATCCGGATGTACGAAAGTTGCAGAGTCAGCTCGACGGCCTCAAGTCCAAAAAGGTCTTAGAAGATGCAAATTCACCCAGGAGAGAAGTTTCACCGCAGGTATCTCCTAAGGCCGTCAAGAACCCTGTCATTGCTTCACAATTGTCCAAGCTCGAGCAGGACATTGCAGAACAAAACAAGGTACAAGCCCAACTGACCGAACAAATCAACTTTCATGTTTCCAAGCTGGAGCAGGTGCCCATCTTCGAAAGCAGAATTGCCGGCTTGATGCGCGATTATGACAGTCTGCGTGCTCACTATAATGCGCTGCTGGATCGAAAGATCTCGGCGGGGATGGCCAGTAATCTTGAAAACCACCAAAAAGCAGAACGCTTTCAGACACTTGACGCTGCGAAAATTCCCGACAAGCCTTCTGCACCGAATCGCCCCTTGATTGTGGCCGGTGCGCTTTTTGGCGGCCTGTTCGTGGGGCTCGCTGTGGCTGTGGTGGTGGATTTGAGCGATAGCGCCGTGCGCAGCGAGAAAGAAGCGGCAAGAATTCTGTCTGTGCCAGTCCTGGGCGGCATTCCACCTATTGTAAGCCCCGCACAGCTGGTTCTCCAGAGGGCGCGCGTGGCGGTAGCGGTTGGCGCGACCGTGCTCTGCTCGGCGGGCGCAGGTCTTTTGATCACTTATGTTTCGGGATGGATCGGGTGAAATGTACCTCAACTATTACAAGTTAAAGAAAGAACCTTTCCAACTCACGCCGGATCCACGCTTTTTGCAAATGGCGGAAGCTCACCGCAACGCCTTGTCAATCCTCTTCCAAGGCGTTCTGATGCGCAAAGGTTTTATGGTACTCACAGGGCCGGTTGGGACCGGAAAGACGACTTTGCTGCACGCGGTCATGCATATTTTAAGCAATCCTTCCGTGTCTAAATCACCGCTTTCCACGGCGTTCGTAGTTAATCCAACGCTAAGCCGCGAAGAATTCCTTGAATTCATACTGGACGAATTCGAAGTCCCCTGCGCGTCAACCAGCAAGCCGCGCAGACTCGCGGCGCTGCAGCAGATGCTGCTTGAGACGCAGAGGCGAGGGAGCACCGCAGTTCTTGTGATCGACGAAGCACACTTGCTCACATCGGAGCTGCTTGAAGAGATACGGCTCCTGGGCAACACAGACTCGTACCGTGAAAAGTTGCTCCAGGTCATTCTCTCTGCGCAACCCGAGCTCAATGCCGTGCTCCGTGGTCAGCAACATGTCGCGCTCAGGCAGCGTATTGCGGGTTGGTGTGAACTTCGTCCCCTTACTCTGCCGGAAACCAAGGACTACATCACCGAGCGACTGCATGTTGCAGGATTAGAATCCCCATCGCCGTTCGTTTCTAGTGCGGTCGAGAGAGTTTTTGACCATAGCCATGGAGTACCCCGACTCATAAATCTGATTTGCGATCAGTGTTTAATCCTGGGAGCAGGTGCAGGTCGAACACAAATCGATTCGCACACAGTCGAAGATGCGCTGACTGCCATGGGTTGGGAAATCGAGGTTTCTGAACGGCCGAAACCAAGAGCTGAAGCTCCAATCTCCTCTGCTTCGGTGTCGCCCGAAAGCGGAGTCGGATTCCAGTCTTGCGTAGATTTGTTGATCCAATCCATGAAACATCGCCGAAATGTGGCTCGTGAACAGGATAATCCGTGAGCAAATACTTCAACGAAACCCAGAAAACGGAAGAAATGTTTGAGCAAGAGGAGCTGGCAAGGAGGCAAGATGTTGCCGCAATCCTCAAAGAGCTGCGCAACCCGGCTCCGGCAAACGGGAATTCGCACGTCGCCGAAGCGCCGAAGGGCAACCTGACGGAGATTTCTTCCACAGCGTCCTCGACCATATTGAGCGGGACCACGACCGGGCATTACGCCATGGAGGCCTATCGTGCTCTTCGGACTCGACTTATGCGCCTGCAATCCTCTAAAGACCTGCATTCCATTGTTGTCAGCAGTTCGACACCGGGCGAGGGAAAAACAACGACGATACTGAATCTGGGTCTTTGCTACGCGCAACTTCACGAAACGCCAGTTCTTCTGATTGATGCAGATTTGCGAACCAAGCGCCTTTCCCGGTATTTCGAGAATTCGGCCGGTCCAGGTCTCGCGGAGGTATTGAGCGGTGAGGCTAAGTTCGAGGATGTAATACAGAGAACCGAGAACCCGAATTTGCACATTCTGACGGCGGGCAACCCCGCAGGATCTCCCCCCGAATTGTTCACAGCCGCTGCTTGGAGTGAGCTAATCGTGAAGTGTAAGAAGCAATTCAACACAATATTAATTGATGCCCCGCCGGTACGTCCCTTGGCAGATTTCGAACTGATTTGCGCCGGTTGCGATGCCTACCTAATGGTCGTTCGCGCTCGCCAAACTCAGCGCGAGCAATTACAGCAGGTTGCGGGGCAGATCGACCCCAAAAAGCTGATTGGGGTCGTGCTCAACAGCGCGGAAGTAAGTTCGAAACACGCATACTACAACCAGTACGGAGCTGCGCTGATTTTATAAGCTGCGCCCGAGAGTACAAACCTATGTATCCAAACCTGAAACTGACCATATTCAAGCGTAATCTCCGCCAGAACTATCTGGCGCGAGAAGTAGGCATACACGAAGTGGCGCTCAGCAAGATTATCCACGGTGTCGTCGAACCCTCGCCGGCGCAGCGGTCGCGTTTGTGTGAGTACTTGCAGGCCGAAGAAAGCTGGTTGTTTGAAAAGTTCGTGGGAGCAGGAGCGGAGATGAGCGTTCCGCCGTCCGAACCAAGGGAAAGTGAAAATGGGGGCTCTTGAACTGCCGACATCGCTGCCCGCTGCGCCCATGCGCACAACAACTCCGGCCCCGGTCGTCCGGGCATTCGCATCGAGCGATAACGCGCGATGGGACGAATTCGTAAAAGGCCATCCTGAAGGGTCGTTTTTCCAATTAACCGGGTGGAAGCGAGCAGTCGAAAGAACCTTTGGCTATGAATCGTGTTACGTTCTCGCGGAACGAGGCGGAACTGTCACTGGAATCTTGCCGTTGTTTTTCGTTTCCGATTGGCTGGCAGGACGCCGACTCTTGTCCGTGCCGCTCGGCGTTTACGGTGGAATCTGCGCGACCGACGAAGAATCCCGGGGAAAATTGCTGGAGGCCGCAAAGCGCGAATGTGCTGTCCGTAATGTCGATTACCTCGAATTGAGAAACCGCCGCAGCAAGATCGATACGAATTTTCATCCCAATGCCCTTTACTCAACCTTTTCTTGCGCGCTTAGCGCTGACATCGATGCCAGCCTGAAGAGGTTGCCTCGAGATACGCGATACATGATTCGCAAGGCCGAGAAGGCAGGCTTGCGCACAGAACGTGGATTCCACTTGACCGACACTTTTTACCGATTATTTGCTCAGAGCATGCATCGGCTTGGCACACCAGTTCAGCCGCGCGGGCTTTTCAACAATTTGCAGGAAGAGTTTGGAAGTGCGATGGAGCTAATGGTGGTTTACTCCGGGTCGAACGCTGTGAGTGCCGTTGCCAGCTTTCTGTTCCGCGACACTATCCTGCCTTATTATGCGGGGGCTGGACCTGAGGCGCCGAAGCTATGCGCCAACAATTTCATGTATTGGGAGTTGATGAAACACGCGACTCAGGCGGGCTATCGCCAATTCGATTTTGGGCGGAGCAAGAAAAATACGGGATCATATGCATTCAAGACTCAGTGGAACATGGAAGTGGCGACGCTCGATTACGAAGTGCTGCTTGTACAGCGAAAAACGGTGCCGAATTTTTCTCCGGTGAATCCCAAGTTTGATCGGGCGATTCGCCTTTGGAGGCTCCTCCCTCTTTGGATGGCGAACGCAGTAGGTCCCCATATTGTCCGGTGGTTACCATAACCTCGGCATGAAACTGGATTTGGCGGCGAGCGGGACATCTCGGACGCGCACCAACTTTGAATTTATGAACGCCATGATTCCAGCCCCAAGAGAACTGTCAGCGGGTGCGCAGGACGATACGTTTCGCGCGAGAGGTCAGCAACGACTTCGTGTTCTGCACGTGGTGAATCGACTTGAATTGGGTGGTACGGAATCGGGAATCCTTAAAGTAGCTTCGGGACTTGGAGGCGACGGGTTCTTGCATGCGGTATGCACGGCCCGAGGGCACTCCGCCGAATTTGCCTCCCGGCACGGTTTTTCTGGCCAGGTTTTTGACGCCGCTGGGCCTGAGTCGAGATTCCAGTTCCTCGTTTATCGTTTCGCACAGATCATCCGGGATTACAGGCCTCATGTAGTGCACTCCCGCAACTGGGGAGCGATTGAGGCTGTATTTGCAGCGCGCCTTGCAGGCGTACCCGCGATTATCCACAGCGAACACGGTTACGAACTCGAAATTCTAAAAGGTTTGCCCCTTCGCCAGCGTCTTTTTCGCCGCGCCGCGTACGCGACAGCCGACGCGGTGTTCACAGTGTGTTCGGACCTGCGCGACTTTCATGCACGTCAGGCAGGAGTTTCCACCTCTAGTATCGGTGTTATTCCCAATGGTGTGGACTCCGAGCGTTTTGCGCCACGGCCGCAAAAGCAATTGGCGTGTCGCGCGGCCTTAGGCCTGCCAGATACATCCTTCCTGGTTGGGACAGTGGGCCGGCTGGTGCCCATAAAAGACCAAGCTCTCCTGCTTCGTGCAGCCAGGGCTCTAGAGGACCGAGGCGTGAATGTATCTGTCGCACTTGCGGGTGAAGGTCCAGAGCTCGAACAACTCCGCGCCCTGGCCACGGCCCTATCGCTGTCGAGCCGCGTCCACTTTCTCGGTTCGTCGCGAAGCATTCCCGATTTCCTAAACGCACTTGACGTGTTCGTCCTGCCTTCGGTGTCCGAAGGAATGTCGAACACAGTGTTGGAAGCAATGTCTTCCGGCCTTCCCGTCATCGCTACGCGCGTTGGAGGGAACCCCGAACTGATCGAAGATCAAGTTTCGGGGTGGCTCTTCCAGTCTGGCGACATCAGTAAACTTGTCGAATACCTCTTAAATCTAGAAAAAGATCAGCAACTTCGGCGAGCGCTGGGAGCGATGGCTCGTGCAAGGATTTTGGGCTCTTATCGTCTCGATTCGATGCTCCAGCGGTATCGCAATCTGTACCAAGACTTGGCAGCGCGGCGCAGGAGTTCCGGCGCGCAGGCGGCTTAGCGATTATGTGCGGAATCTGCGGAATTTATGAATTCGATCGCCGGGAATCTTTCCCCCCCGAAGCGATTCGGAAGATGACAGACACCATTGTGCACAGAGGGCCCGACGACGAAGGGATATACACGGATGCAGGGGTGGGTTTTGGCTTCCGGCGGCTGAGCATCATTGACGTATCCGGCGGACACCAGCCCATTTCCAACGAAGATGGAACTATCTGGGTGATGTTTAACGGCGAGATTTACAACTATCCTGAGCTTCGTCGCGAATTGGATTCCAAAGGTCATCGCTTTACCACGCGCTCCGACACCGAAACCATTGTCCATCTCTACGAAGAACATGGAGAGAAATGCTTCCAGCGCCTCCGAGGTATGTTCGCGATCGCTCTTTGGGACTCGCGCGAACGCAAGCTGCTTCTCGCTCGTGACCGTCTCGGCAAGAAGCCGCTGTACTACGCCTTCGACGGGCAGCGCGTAGTGTTTGGATCCGAACTGAAAGCGCTTCTTGCCGCGGGCAACATAAGTCTTGAAGTAGATCCTCAAGCATTGTCTGACTATTTTTCGTTTGGCTACATACCCGCGCCAAAAACAATCTATCGATCTGTTCGAAAGCTGCAGCCGGGACACTACCTGGTGGCCTCCCGAAAGGGGGTGAAAGAAGAACGCTACTGGGACATCAGTTTCGCAAATGTCGAGAGCAAGTCGGAAGAGGAATGGTGCGAAATCCTTCGACACGAATTGTGTGAAGCGACGCGCATCCGACTGATGAGTGAAGTTCCGCTTGGAGCGTTTCTAAGCGGTGGAGTGGACTCTTCGGCGGTCGTTGCGAACATGAGCCGCCTACTTCAACGCCCCGTCGAGACGTGTTCGATCGGCTTCAACGAGGCTGATTATGATGAAGCGGATTACGCTCGAGAGGTTGCCAAATTCCTTCACACCCAGCACCACGAGCAAGTTGTGGAGCCCGACGCCCTGGAAATCATGGACAAACTGGTTTGGCACTACGATGAGCCCTTCGCGGATTCATCAGCGGTTCCGACCTATTATGTCTCGCAAATCGCGCGCCAGCACGTCACTGTCGCATTGGGCGGTGACGGCGGTGACGAGACTTTCGCGGGCTACCGTCGCTATTACTTCGACAAGATCGAGAATGACCTGAGGCGGCATGTACCGCAGTTTGTCCGCAGCGCGGTATTCGGGCCACTCGGACGAATGTACCCTCCTCTTGCTTGGGCGCCTCGGGTTTTCCGTGCCAAAGCCACATTTGAAAGCCTTTCGCGTTCCCCGCTCGCTGGCTACTTTAATTCCGTCTCGCTTTTCCGGCCCGCCGATAAACAGAGGCTCTTCACCAGTGATTTCAAAAACAGCCTGGCCGATTATGACTCGATGGGCGTACTGCAACACCATTACGATAGAGCGGAGACCACGGATGAACTTTCCAGGATTCAATATGTAGACATCAAGACTTACCTTCCCGATGACATTCTTGCGAAGGTAGACCGCGCAAGCATGGCCGTTTCCCTGGAAGTGCGTGCCCCGCTGCTCGATCACCAACTGATGGAGCGCGCCGCCACCATGCCCTCGTCTCTCAAACTTCGGGGGCGTGTGGGAAAGTACATTTTCAAAAAGGCCATCGCGGACCAAGTCCCGGCGGAAGTGCTTGATCGCAGAAAACAAGGATTTGCGGTGCCGTTGAACCGTTGGTTTCGCGGCGAGTTGAGAGAGCTTACACACGAATCCCTATTTGCCGTCGATGATGGAATTCTTGACCGTAATTTCCTGCGAAAAATTTGGGATCAGCATCAAAATGGAACCTACGATCGTTCGTCGCATTTGTGGGCGGTGCTGATGTATCGAAAGTGGCGCCTGATGTTTCAGGCATAGAGAGCTGCCGTGAGCGGAATCTGTGGAATTTGTCGCCCGGGGACTGAAGTCGGCAAGTCGATGTTGGAGCCGATGCTCGCTGGTTTATTTGTTGGAGCCGAGTGTGCTTCCACCGTCATTTCCGGCCGTTCTATCGCCGTGGGGGTTTCGCCCCGCTTTAGCGGGCAAACAGTCGGCACCGTCGCTCACATTCGGATTGCGATCGATTCAGATCTTGTAGATGTACAGGCGGCAGTAAAGCGGCTCGCCGGCGAGGGACTCAATCCGTCGGAAATGTCATTGGCGGAACAGATTGGCTGGCTTTACCTCATCCGCGGCCTAGAGTTTGTTGAGGATTTGCGCGGCGCTTTCGTAATCGCCTTGTGGGACGATAAAAATCAACGCCTGATTCTCGTTTCGGATCGCATGGGCTTGAAGACTATTTACTGGACACGAGAAGGCGACGCGCTACTTTTTGCTTCCCGAGCGGGAGCCGTCCGCGCGGCCAAAGCCGGCTCATCAGACGTCAACTGTCCCGCTATTCTTCAGTATTTGCTTTTTAGCGTAGTTCCCGCTCCGCTCAGCGCTTACAAGGGCATTGAGCGACTGGAACCTGGACGCCTGCTTATTTTCGAAAACGGCCATCCGAAACAATCACAGTACTGGGATGCAGTATACGAAGAGATTGAGGACCAAAAGGAGTCGTATTGGTCCGAGCGCGTGCGCGAAGGGATTCGAACTGCCGTGCACGGGCATATCGATGGATGTGAGAGTGACTCGACGGGCGCATTTCTGAGCGGCGGCACAGACAGCAGCAGCGTCGTGGCGTTTTTGTCTGAGCGGTTTAAACCAACTAACACGTTTAGCATCGCCTTTGCCGAGGGCCGTTACAACGAAATTGATTTTGCCCGGACAACCGCGAATAAGTTTCAAACGCGCCACTTCGAAAAGTTTCTAACGTCCAGTGACGCGGCCGATGCCATTATGCAGATTGCGCAATACTACGACGAGCCCTTCGCAAATTCTTCAGCCATCGGTTCCTATTTCTGCGCGCGAATGGCGAAAGAAAACGGTGTTTCAACACTGCTCGCCGGGGATGGTGGCGATGAATTGTTTGGAGGGAACGAGCGGTACGCCAGTGACAAGCGGTTTGCGCTCTATCAGTCAATTCCCGCCTGGTTGCGGAAGCGCATTCTCGAACCGGCCACGCGGATGTTGCCTGAAGGCGATGGCCTGCTAAGCCTCCCTCGGAAGTACATTCGGCGAGCTTCAATTCCTAACCCTCGACGCATCTTCTCATACGGTCTTTTTCTCAGCTTGGATCCAAAAGAAGTCTTCGAGCCGGACTTTCTCGAACAAGTTGCTCCAGCGAACTGGCTCGATTTGATTCAGAGTCATTTCGACAAAGCTCGTGCGAAGAGTGAGCTCAATCGCCTCCTTTATCTCGATCTTAAATTGATTCTTTCCGACAACGATGTTCGCAAGGTCAGTGGAACAGCGGAGCTCTCCGGCGTTCAAGTCCGTTACCCGCTGATGGATCATGATCTCGTAAAGCTGGCCGGGAGAATTCCCTCTTACCTGAAGCTTAGGCGCTTTGAAAAACGATATATCTTCAAACAAGCCATGCGCGAAATCCTCCCGCATAAAGTCCTGTACAAGAAAAAGCACGGGTTCGGGGTACCGCTGGCGGTGTGGCTGTTGCAGAATCCGAGGCTCCAATCTCTGATCCAAGATACTTTGGGAGATGCGCGGACCCGCCAGCGGGGCTATTTTCGACCTGAGTTCTATGATCGCCTGGCGAGACTTCACCGCGAAGGAGACCTTGCTTATTACGGCGAAATCGTTTGGTACTTGGTAGCTTTGGAGCTTTGGCACCGCCAACATAAGGAGAAAGAGTTAAGTCTTGTCCGCACAGTTCCAAATTGATCAAGGATCGGCCGCTAGTGATCGTGAACAGCGCCATGCGGCACAGACGGTCGACGTGTGTCAATCCGGGAGTTTGAAAAATAGGGAGTTTCGCTGGCGCGAATCCGTCGCACAGGTCGCCTATTATTCGGGTGCGCTTAATCTCCTCGGTTGGATCTCCCAAAGATACGAACTTCAGTCAGATGGCAGAAGCTGGCGACCTGCAATTCACCGCGTTGCGTCTCCCAAGTTTTTGATCTTGTGCTATCACCGTGTCGGAACTGAAGGAATTCCCTACTACTGCACGCTCCCCACCCCTCAGTTTGAGATGCAAATGAAGTTTCTCCGGGAGCATTTTCGTGTGGTTTCTCTCGGCGAGCTTTGTGAAGAGCTAATGAATCCCGGCTCTCCCGGCAACGCAGTCGCAGTCACATTCGATGATGGCTATAGCGATCTTTACACCTATGCCTTGCCGGTACTGCGAAAGTATGAGATCCCGGCGACCGTTTATCTCACGGCGGACTGTATCGAGAGTGGAGAAGTGGCCTGGTACGACAAGATTTTTCTGGCCTTGCAGGTTGCTCCAGCGGGGCCGCTAGATATTCCGATTCGAGGCGCGGGCCGAATCGAGCTCGGCTCGCCTCAACAGCGAATCGACGTCGGCTCGCAGCTTGTATCCGTTCTTAGGCAAACACCTGCGTTGGAACGCAATCGCTTTTGCGCTGACTTTGAGCGACAAGTGAGCCTGCCAGCAGGGAAGCTGGCCGGTCGAATGCTTACCTGGAAGCAAATCGATGAGATGCGCTCTGCCGGAATCTTCTTCGGGTCTCATACGCTTAGTCACCCGGCCCTTAGCCAGCTTGCAGCTGAAGATGTCGAAAGGGAGCTTCGCGAATCGAAGAGTCTTCTGGAATCCAGGCTCGGAGAACCTGTCCTGGACTTCGCGTATCCCTTTGGAAAACCACAGGACTGCGGTCCTATCGCAGAAGCCGTGGCGGCTCGCTGCGGGTATCGCTCCGCCGTGACCACGACTTGGGGAATCAATCGTCCGGGTTCGAACCTGCACAACCTAAGACGCGTGCAGCTTGGCGATGAACGGGTGCCCGCTAAGTTCGGTCTGCAAATCCAGAAGACCTTTCTTATGCCAAGCGAACCTGCCGTACTGCCTCGGACCCCGAATTCACCTATCATGAACCGCGGCCGGGCGGATAGCGGCACTCTGGTGCGGGGGTGAGCTGATGCGCGACATCTTTGTTCTCGCCATCCTTTTCGGCTCAGTCCCGGTGTGCTTCATCAATCCATATTTCGGCGTACTGATGTGGAACTGGGTCGCGGTCTTCAATCCCCATCGCTTTACCTATGGTTTTGCCTACAATTTCCCTGTTGCTTATGTTGTTGCCTTACCGACCATGGCAGGCATGCTGTTTACGCGAAAAATCAACCGCAACATCATCACACGAGAGTCAGTGATCCTGATTCTTTTGTGGGTCTGGTTTGCGGTAACAATCTTTTACGCATCATCAGTTCCGATATTTTCCCAGCACATCGGTGCGGGGATGGCCCAGCTCGTTCGCGTCAGCAAAGTCTTGTTGATAACATTTGTCACGATCTTGCTGGTCACTTCGCGTGACCGACTACGAAATCTCTTCCTCGTGCTTGGCCTCAGCATCGGCGTACTTGCCATTAAAGGTGCACTTTTCGGAATCCGCACAGGCGGTGAGAATCGCGTGTGGGGGCCACCCGAGTCTTTTTTGGCGGACAACAATGATCTTGCGCTCGCCACAAACATGGCGCTTCCAATTCTTTTCTTTCTGGCTGCAGAGGAGAAGCGCCGCTGGCTAAAGATTTTGCTCCGGGTCGCTTTTGTCTGCGGCATATTCTCGGTCCTCTTAAGCTATTCGCGCGGCGGCTTGCTTGGCCTGGTGATTGTCCTTTGTGCCATCGCAGTAACTTCGCGTCACAAAGTGCTTACTGCTTCGTTCGTTTTGGTCTGCGCCATCCTTGTCTTTTCCTATGCGCCAGGGAAATGGATGGAACGGATGGGTGACTTCTACCATGGCGACATCGACCGCTCAGCGAGAGGGCGTTTGAATGCATGGGAGTTTGCGATTGTACTGAGCGAGCATTTCCCACTCACCGGTGGAGGATTCGAAACATTTACCCCCGACCTGTTCCAACGGTACACACCTGATTTGTTCTTTGCAGGTCCACACAGCATCTATTTCCAGACGCTTGGAGAGCAGGGATTCGTGGGCCTTGGCCTGTTTCTGGGGCTGCTCGGGAGCTGTGGCTTATCGCTTTGGCGCATGGCGCGATTGTCAAGGCACGTGCCTTCCTTGAACTGGGCCGGGCCTTACGCCTACATGCTGGGCACAAGTTTATTGGCGTATATGGTCAGCGGAGCTTTTCTCCCGCGGGCCTATTTCGATTTCTTTTATACGCTGGTCGCTACTGTCATCATCATGAATTTGATTTGTCAAAAAGAGCTGAGAGACCTCGCGGCCCAAACGACATTTGCGGAGCCCGAGATGAACTTGGCGGAGGTCACTGTACCTTGATCCTGTGCCCGAATCGGCTTGATTTCCTGCGATCTACCGCGCGTTTCCGCGAGCGCTAAGGAGGATCCGTTGTCAAAACATCAAAGGAAGAGATTCACGTGGTATCACCATTTCGCTGAGATAATTGCCGGATTCTGCGCACTCGCGTTTTTTTTCCATCCCTCGACTTGCTACGCGCAAACTTGGGGCTGGCGAACAGAAACGGTTGACACCGCAGGTAAGTTCACTTCCATTGCTACAGATAAAGACGGGGACATCCACCTCAGTTACTCCGACGGCGAGACGATCAAGTACGCTTTTCGGCCTGCCGGAGAGGCATCCAAGTGGTTTGCCATGTCAATCGATGGAGGCAATTCCTATACAAACTTGGCCCTCGATTCTCAAGGGCACCCGCATATTTGCTACACGGGCGGCGTGCTGCGATATGCCCATTGGGACGGCGCGGATTGGAAAATTCAAAAGATAGCGACTGATAATGCCCCTATCGGTTTCTCATGTGCCGTAGCTGTGAGTCCCGATGGCACTCCTCACATTTCCTGGTATCGCGAGAGGAACGGGGACGATACTCCCTACGCCCACATCAAATATGCTGAGCTCGATAACGGCGTTTGGGTTGTGCAAACGTTGGATTTTGATATGCAAACTGGAAAATGGGAGTCCATGACACTCGATCCGCAGGGAAACCCGATATTGAGTTTTGATGCCTACGTGAAGGGTTTGCTCAAGTACGCCTATAGGGTCGGAAACGACTGGAAGGTCTCAACTGTCGATTTCCGCGGCCATACCAATAATATATATGACGTGGGCATGGGAAATTCCTTAGCCGTCGACAAAAACGGAAAGCCAGCTATCAGCTACGAAGACGGGGAAGATATCAAATTCGCGCGTCCCGAGGGAGACAGGTGGAAAGTAGAGCTCGTTGACTCATTTCACCCACTAGGCAGCTGGGTTGGCTATCGGACGTCACTCGCGTTTGATAGCCAGAATCGCCCTCACATCGTTTACGACGCTGGCGGTGCGCTGAAGCACGCTTATTGGGATGGCCAGAAATGGCGTATCGAGATACTGGCGCGGGCAGGCTTTACGGGTTACCGTTATTCCTCCGTGACCATCGACAAGCATGATTCGATTTATGTCAGCTATAACGATTCCCAGGATGGATCACTCAAGGTGGCAGTCGGAGAACTAAAAACTTCGGACGAACCTGCGAAATCCTCCACCGCCCAGATACCTTAGCCCGAGGGGAATTTCCGTAATTTGCACCCGAGGACAATGCAGGACATCGCCCAAGGTCATAGGCCTTTAGGAAATTACGTCCTCTCGAACAGCGGGTGCGTGCTCTGTGGCGACAGCTTCAAGCACCTTCGCCATCGTCTTTCCCACAGCCTTCCAACTATAATTCTCTGAAACAAGTTTCCGCGCAGCTGCTCCCAAGTTCTTGCGGCGAACTTCATCGGAAAGCAAGTCAACAACACACTTTGCAAAGGTTTCTGCGTCATCTGCGAGGAGAATATTCTCTCCATCTTGTACAGGCAGGCCCTCTGCGCCGATGGTCGTTGAAACAACAGCCTTGCCAGCTGCCATTGCCTCGAAGATCTTGATGCGCGTCCCACCGCCCACTCGCAGCGGCACAACGTAAACCGATCCGCGCGACAGGTAGGGCCGTATATCGTCGACCGTCCCGGTCACTTCGACGTCCGTTATGCTGCGGCCAATTTGTTGTAGTCGCGAAGTAGGCCGTCTGCCCACGACCCACAACTTGGCCCGAGGAAACCGCCTCCGCACGAGTGGCAGAACGTTTTCAATGAAGAATACAATGCCGTCTTCATTGGCTGTCCAATCCATCGAACCAGTGAAGACGATGGAAGAAGGATCTTCCTCCCCGTCGCGAGGGCTGAAGTAATCGACATCCACCCCCGTCGGGATGACGCTCATCCGGCTCTCAGGAGCATACTTCAAGAAGAAATCCCTGTCGTTTTCCGATACGGCTAAAACATGTTCCGCGCGCGAGACATACTCACGCTCCATTCGTTCCAGCAATCGGTATTCGCGGTAGCTCACGGCTTTCCAGATGGGATTTCTACTGAGACGGTAGTGCCTCTCCCAGATTACCGCCTCGATGTTGTGCGTGAACAAGACCTTTGGCTTTGGCCAATCCCACGGCACTACTGCGGCAGTCAGAAGAAAATCGCACAGCAAAAGATCGTATTCTTTTTGAGCCAGGAGATCTCTTAACTCTCTCGCGATCCACGGCTGGCAGTACTTGCTCATGGAATACGGCCGGGTTGACGGCAGGTTCTGCACATAATTCATTGTCTCCCGCCAGCCTCGCGCGGGCGGAATTTTTAGCGGGAGACAAATCACCTGTTGAAATATCTTATTTAACGGTTCATGCGCGGCGATAGGGTCTTCGGCTTCTGACGCGAATGTAAAGAGGCTGACGTCGTGATGAGTCGCCAGTTCCTTCGCCAGATGAAAGCTTCGAATGCGCCCACCGTGGTCCATGGGAAGCAGGCCGCCGGATTTGACCCATAGGATCTTCACGTTGGCTCACTCTACCAGCAAATTCCTTCATATGTCGGCCAGTCAGTGCAGCGTTGCTCTTTCTCGATATTTACAAGGTCGATTAGACTCTGGTTGGGGCGCAGTTGCGCGCGAAGCGCCTTCTTGTCTACCGCTTTAGTTCCCAAAACGACGATTTCCGACGAAGCAATGACGGTCGATGCATCCTCTCGCAGGAGCGATCCGATGTGGGGGATTTCGTCTTCAATGAACTGGCGGTTGGAGCCAATCAAACGGCCAAGGGCCACGCTCTGATCCCAAATTTGAAGCTCGCATCCTTCGCCCAGCAGGCGCTTCGCCAGATGCACAAGTGGACTTTCTCTCAAGTCGTCGGTGCTTGGTTTGAAGCTCAATCCCAGCATTCCAACTTTCCTCTTTTTCGAATGCAGGATCGATGCCACCGCCCGCTCGATGTGTTCCTGGTTGCTTGGCATCAGCGATTCGAGCAGAGGAAGCTTCAGATCGAGCTCTTTCGCCCGGTAATTCAGGGCCCGGAGATCCTTTGGCAGACATGATCCGCCGAAGGCAAATCCCGGTTTCAAGTATGCCGGAGATATGTTCAGCCGTGTATCGCTGACGAAAATTCTGGCCACCGCTTCTGTATCGAGCTGGAGCTCTTTGCAAATTGTCCCAATTTCGTTTGCGAATCCCACCTTCAACGCATGGAAAGCATTGCAGACGTATTTCACCATCTCGGCCGATTTTGGAGTCGTAACGAAGAATTTGCTCGTACTCCAGGAATAAATCTCACGCAACGGCTCGATTTGTGCTTCATCCCGCGCGCCGAATATTGTGAACGGGGGTTCGAAGAAATCCGCCACCGCCGTGCCCTCGCGAAGGAACTCCGGATGGAAACAAACAGCAAAGTCCTTTCCCTCCTGTTTTTTGCTCGAGGCTTCAAGTGCCGGAATGACCACAGATTCGGTCGTACCTGGCAGAACTGTGCTCCGCAGAACCACCCAATGAAAGCCCTTCTTGTCCCGGAGGGCCTGGCCGATATCCTTGCAGACCCTTTCCACGCCGCGCATATCCAACTTTCCATTCCGCTGGCTTGGAGTGCCGACACAAACAAAGGAGATGTCCGTCTCGTTTATAGCCGCATCAGCGCTGGTGGTTGCGTGCAAACGACCAGAGGTGTGAGCCTCAGCTGCCATCTGCTCGACTTTATCTTCCACAATCGGCGTTCGACCGTTCTCCAGTGATTCCACTTTCTGGGCATTAAGGTCGACGCCCACCACGCGACAACCCTTATGGCTAAAACACACCGCGGTTACAGCTCCTACGTAACCGAGTCCAAATACGCTGATAGATTTCATAAGCTCCGTCTGCCGGCCTTTCTTTTTTCGTACTCAGTCTCAAGCTGCTTTTTAGGTTGCATTTGTGCTACCTTCCCCTCCGGAGAGGCCCCGAATCATGCGAGTAAGCTATGTATTATCAATACCTTACAAGCGAATTGGTGGATCTCGCCGGACTGCCCCTTCTTGCGCATGGGAATCGGGAAGATTTTTCCCATTGTTCGATAGCTGCTTTCCTGACGGTCAAGTGACCTGCCTGTGCAGAGTTCAGTGAAAATCCTTCTTGTCCTCGGCTCGTGTCAAACAGGTGTTCCTT
The DNA here is from genome assembly GCA_035691825.1 of Terriglobales bacterium. Classification (GTDB taxonomy): domain Bacteria; phylum Acidobacteriota; class Terriglobia; order Terriglobales; family Acidobacteriaceae; genus Gp1-AA122. The sequence continues at coordinate 33,962 of DASSIO010000047.1, forward strand.
GCTTTGATTAATTCCTCGATAGACGGCCCCGAGACAACGGTTTGCTTTTGGACGCCGGAATTACCACCAGGCCGGTATTCATGAGGAATTTTGCAAATCTGTGGCGATCGAGTTTTGCTTCTTAACCGCGGAAGAGCCCAATTGTTCCTGAAAAATGCGCTCGACTTCTATCGCCACCTGGTGCCAGGTCCTCTTCCTCGTTTGCGAAGAAATAGCCGATCTATTCCAGTTCTTGCTCAGTGCGCGCTCGAGACCACCTGCGACCGAGTCAATCGTCTGATCCACGATGATCCCTAGCTCCTCCGAGTGAAGGATTTCCGGAACCCCTCCGACCCGCGTTGCGACAACCGGCGTGCCACAGGCGAGTGATTCCGTCACTACATTCGGCCATCCCTCTCGCGAGCTGGCGAGGCAGCTCACTGTCGCGGCGCTAAACCATGACCGCAATTCTTCATTCGGCCGTTTTCCTACAAAATGAATCGTCTCTCCAAGATCCAACCGTTTCGCCAACTCCTCCAGCGTATCTCGGTGCGGCCCTTGACCCAATATATAGAGTTGCGGTCTCAGCCCCTTATTCTTTAGCAGCGCGAGAGCCCGTATGACCAATTCGTGTCCCTTGGAGGGTATGAGGTTTCCGACAGAAACAAGGATCGGGCCGTCTGACGGCAGGCTTAGGTTCCGGCGAGCCTCAGAAGATATCATGGGCTGAAAGCGGGTTGCGTCCACTCCATTCGGCACGACATGAATTCTGTCGCCGTTCGCTCCAAGAGCAATCATCGCCTCTTTTAACGCTTGGGAAACTGAAATGACTGCCGCCGATTGCTGGAGAGTCCATCGGATCATAAGTCGAACAGTTCGAAATTTAGACAGCAGGTTGATGTCGCTGCCGCGAGCGGAAACGATCACTGGAATCCCGAGATATTTCCCTAAGAGAACGGCTGCAAACCCATCAGGGTAGACGTAGTGCGCATCCATGCATTCGATTTTCCATAGGCGATGAATGGCTCTAACTTGCGGCAGGCATCTGAGAAAAATCGAAACTCCCTGCCAAACCATTGAGATCTTGGGTAATAAGAAATAGCGCGGATGATAAACAGGCAATCCGCCGATCTCTTCCCGATCGGGTACGTGCACAGGCTTCTGCCAATGCTTAATTTTCAAGCTGCGCGGAAAGTAGGGAAGCGGTGCCATCACTTTTATTTCATTGCCCGGTAGACGGGCCAGATGTAGGACTCGTTGAAAGACAAAAATCCCGTGAATCGGATCCGCAGCATTTGGAAAAAGGCTTGCGACGGTCAAGATCTTCAACGCATTGTCCTCAATTGAGCTAAGGTCTCCGCCCTGGTCACACCCCGAATGGCAGCAAAAGATTCTTCCACAAAATGGTCAGATTCGAATCTCAAAAGGTGGTCGGTGCATTCCGACAGACAACCCAGCTCGTAAGTGTTTATGTTATAATGAGATAGCTGATCCAGCGAGACCATTCGAGCAGCATTGGAAGTAAACTTGCTTCTGCAAGGGCATTGATTAGCCAGCCCAAAACCGACCCAATCATGAAGAATGCACTCAGTGTCGATTTGGAGGACTACTACCACGTTTCGGCGTTCCGACAGACCATTACTGAAGCTGAGTGGAGTTCTCAGGAGGATCGAGTCGAACGCAACACCGATCTGCTCCTGCAGTGGTTTGATGAAGCCGGATGGAGGGCCACATTTTTTACCCTAGGTTGGGTAGCCGAGAAGCACCCGAAAGTTGTTCGACGCCTAGCCGAACAAGGCCACGAGATCGCGTGTCACAGTTTGCGGCATCGCACTGTCTTTGAGATGTCACCTCACGAGTTCCAAGAGGATACTCGCCGCGCCAAAGAGATGCTCGAGCAGATAATCGGCGCGCCGATTCGGGGATATCGTGCACCCAGCTTTTCCATTACCGAGAAATCTCTCTGGGCTTTCGATATCCTCGCCGGACTAGGATTCACCTACGATTCCAGCATTTTTCCGGTGCGACATGTGAATTATGGCATGCCTCACATGTCCCGTGCTTCCTTCGTTGTAAGTACAAGCCACGGACCGATCGTTGAGTTTCCCATGACAACGCTTGAACTCGCCGGGGTGCGTTCCCCTTTGGGCGGGGGAGCTTACTTGCGTTTGCTGCCCTACTGGTACACCCGCTGGGGGATACGATACCTGAACCGGTGCGAAGGACGCCCAGTTTGTGTCTATGTTCATCCCTGGGAGATCGATCCTGAGCAACCACGGCTAAGAGTAAGCATGAGTGCGCGCCTACGTCACACCCTTGGTCTAACGGGCTTAGAGCGAAAACTGCGAAATCTGCTCCGAGATTTCGAGTTCTGCCCAATGAGCGTCCTTCTCGATGAGCTTGGCAATCCCGAAGACGTGCTTCCAGTGAAGACAGAAAAGATCGCGAGTTCCGTTGACAACTAGGAGACGCCATATTTATTTCATTTAAGCAAACTCCTTTGGCCCGAAGACTTGTACGGATCAGTTGATTGAAGATATCCAAGCGCTGAAACCCGGGCTCCCGTGTCAGAAGTGATCGCCGCTGAATCGCGACCTCGGCTGACAACTGTTTGAGTTCTCTCTAGAGGATTGACGAATCGCGGTCACTACAGCATGCGTGTCCTACTCTTTCACTTTGCTGAGCTCGGCGGACTGGGCGGAGTCGAAGTCGCCGTCGCGACTCTTGCCGAAGCGTTGAACTTGCGAGGCTGGAGCTCGGCCATTGCAGAAATAGCTCCCGAGGGTAAGCCCCCGCGCGTTCTACCAAACAACATTCCCCTTTGGAGTGTGGCTGCTTCTTCCTACCCAAAGCTCATGCGGCCGCGGTCATGGGCTTCCTTTCTTCGTTCCACTCTTCAATTCCGCAGAGTTCTGCAGGAGTTTCACCCAGACATCGTGCATGTTCATTACCCCGTCGCCCAGTGCTTGCCAGTTGTGGGACTTGCCTCGTTTCCTCGAAATTGGAAATTAATTGTTACCGTCCACAATAGCGACATTCGGGTCTCCCCTGTGGAGGCGCCCGAAATCGCACCGTGGCAGCGCCGCCTCTTCGAACACGCCGACGCTATTACTGCGGTCAGCCAGTCTCTGCTTGATGACGCTTCAAATAAGTACGAAGTCTTTCGGTCAAAAGCCCAGGTAATTCACAACGGAGTGGGATCGAAATGGTTCCAGCTCCCTCTCGACTCGAAGCCGGACGCGGATTATGTCCTTTTTGTCGGCAGACTTCATCCCATCAAAGGCGTCGACATCCTGTTGCACGCCTGGAAATCCGTCAGTTCTGCTTTTCCTAACACTGAACTCTGGATTGCCGGCGATGGACCCGATCGTCAGAGCTTAGAAGCTGTCGCTGCTACACTTAACTTGTCCTCACCCGTTCGGTTTATTGGGCGGAAGTCTGAGAATGAGCTCCCTCTCCTTTATCGAAATGCTAAAGCTTTGGTTTTGCCATCGCGCCGCGAAGGTTTACCAATAACCTTGTTGGAGGCTGGCGCATGTGGCTCCATTTGTATAGGCTCGCGAACGCCCGGCATCCCGGAAATCATCGAGGATGGTGTGACGGGATATGTCGTGTCACCGGAATCGCCCGAAGAACTTGCGGCAGCTCTCCTTACGACACTGCAGTTGTCTCCTAGTCAGATAGCACAGAAACAGAAAGACGCTCGCAACCGCATCGCCAGCCAATTTTCCGAGGCGCGAATGATCGATAGCTATATGAGTCTTTACGAATCCCTTGTCCCTGCGGCAACTGTCAAACGAAACGGTTCTCAATCGAGTGGATGAAAGTGACGGGGATACAGATCCCGCAGGCTCTGGGAAAGGATGGTCATAACTGGGACTGAATTTCGTTCTCTGCGAGGGCTACATATGCTAAGAAGCGTATCGCGATCCGAGCTGCTAGGAAGTAGTGCTGCCACGACGTGCATGGATTCGGGCTCAAGGCCGTGATTGGTTCGGTCCGGATCTCTTATTTCAACTCCCGCCGGCATGGAGGGATTGCCTTGGTTCTAATAGGCTTGCCAGCCCTGCCACCTGTCCACCAGTGAAAAAGATTGCCGACCATAGGAAGATAGTCGGTGCCAACAGGAGGTCAGACCTCGAGGTCAATCCTAACTTCTTTGTTATCAACTAATTAAATCAAGGCCACTCGTCCAGAAAGCATAGGTTTGGAACCCAGCATGCTCATCCTTACGCAAGTGGAGTTGTAGATCGTGCGCTTAGGGTTTCTTGAGTTCAGAACCCCGAATTTCGAGGGCAGTGCCAGGACGACTTTTTGCGCGGATTTAACGCTTTATCGGTGAATTCCTACACAAGGAAGCGAGGCGGCGACGCTGCTTGTCCAAAATGTCCCAGAACTGCGTAGTAACAGGGGCGACCAGCGGCATTGGGATGGCCATAGCCCTAGCGCTTAGCGCTTCTGGCGTAAGACTGGGCCTGATCGGCCGCGATTCCGGACGGTTGGAAGCTGTCGCAGCGGAAGCCCGACTCCGCTCAGCCTACGTGGAGCAATACGAGCTTGATCTGGAAAGTGGGGATGAAATACGCAACGTGGCCTCAGAGATCGGCAAGCGTTTTCAAGGAGTGGATGTGTTGGTCCACAGTGCAGGTGTATTTCGAATGGGTCCACTTGCGGATGCGCCCACGTCGGACTTGGATTTGCTTTACCGGACGAATGTCCGTGGACCCTATGAGCTTACTCAAGCCCTGTTACCGATGGTCATAGCGCGCAAAGGGCAAATTGTCTTCATAAACTCCAGTGTTGGGCTTACTGCTCGAGCCGGTGTAGGGGCTTATGCCGCCACTAAGCACGCGCTAAAGGCGATTGCCGATTCTCTTCGTGCCGAAGTCAACGAATTGGGAGTTAGGGTAATTAGCGTATATCCAGGTCGAACCGCGACGCCCCAGCAGGAGAGAATTCACGGGCAGGAGCAAAGACCTTACCAACCCGAGCGGCTTTTACAGCCAGAGGATGTTGCGCAAGCTGTTCTGAACACGTTGGCGATGCCGCGGACCGCCGAAGTGACCGATATCCAGATTCGGCCTATGCTTAAGTCCTAGGCTAAATCGAGGCGATATGTCGAAACAGGTTACTTTCATGCCTTACAAGGAGATTGCAGGAAACAACACTGCGGCCACGCATGGCCAGCGTGGCGCAACTTTCTGCCGCTTTTGCGCATCCCCCCTTTCCGTCAATCTTGTGGATTTGGGAATGTCGCCACTCTGTGAGAGTTATCTTTCCGCAAATGAAGCAAACGCGATGGAGCCGTTCTATCCGCTCCACGTTTACGTCTGCGGTCAGTGCTACCTCGCTCAGCTTGGTGAATTTGTCCGGCCGGAACACATCTTCACCGAATACGCTTACTTCTCTTCCTATTCGGATTCGTGGTTAAAGCACTCAAAGAAATACACCGATCTTATTTCTCAACGCTTTGGTTTAGGTGCCGCGAGTCTTGTAATTGAGCTTGCCAGCAATGATGGCTACCTCCTGCAGTACTTTGTTGAAAAGGGCATCCCCGTCTTGGGCATAGAGCCGGCAGCGAACGTGGCCAAAGTCGCGGTAGACAAGGGCGTTCCTACCCTGGTCGAATTCTTCGGCACAGACCTCGCTCGAAAGCTGGTGGCGTCCGGCCAGCACCCCGACCTGCTCTTGGGGAACAACGTTCTAGCTCAAGTACCGGACCTTAATGATTTTGTGGAAGGGATGAGAATCCTGCTTAGGCCGGGCGGAGTAATCACCATGGAGTTCCCTCACTTGCTCCGGCTGATGGATGAAAATCAGTTCGACACCATCTACCACGAACACTTTTCCTATTTTTCGTTTCTTACCGCTGAAAAGATTTTTGCGGCACACGGCTTGACGCTTTTTGATGTGGAAGAACTGGCAAGTCACGGCGGTTCTCTTCGAATTTACGCGCGGCACAAGGATGATTGCAGCAAGCCCGTGACCGCGCGCGTCGAAGACTTGCGCTTGCGCGAACTGACGGCGGGATTCGACCGGGTCGAAACATACGCCGCTTTTGAGGAGAAAGTGAAAGAAACGAAAAGGAAACTCTTGGAATTTCTGATCCGCGCGAAACGCGATGGCAAGAAAGTAGTTGGGTACGGTGCTCCGGGTAAAGGGAATACGCTTTTGAACTATTGTGGTATCCGCACCGATTTCCTGGATTTCACAGTTGATCGGAATCCTTACAAGCACGGAAGATTCCTCCCCGGCACTCATATTCCTATATTCGAACCGGAAAAATTGCGTGCGGCTCGACCGGACTATGTTTTCATTCTGCCGTGGAATCTAAAAAACGAAATCATGGAGCAGCTTTCCTATATCCGCGAATGGGGCGGAAAGTTCCTTGTTCCTATTCCGGAGGTGACGGTTTTCGAATGAACGTTCAAGCTCACTTGCCCGGCTCGGTTTTGGAAGGGGAATCCAATTCATGAAAGTCGTACTTTTCTGCGGCGGTCTCGGCATGCGTCTTCGGGAGTACGCCGAAAATACACCCAAGCCCATGGTTCCCATAGGCTACCGTCCAATCCTTTGGCATGTGATGAAGTACTACGCTCACTTTGGCCATCGCGATTTTATCCTCTGCCTTGGCTATCGTGCGGATGCCATCAAACACTATTTTCTGAATTACGACGAGTGCCTCTCGAATGACTTCACGCTCTCACAAGGCGGAAAGCACCTGGAACTCGTTCATAGCGATATTCACGACTGGAAAATCACCTTTGCCGACACCGGAGTGAACTCTAACATCGGGATGCGTCTGAAGGCCGTTCAGAAGTATCTGGAAGGCGAGGAAATGTTTTTGGCGAACTACTCGGATGGCCTCGTCGATTTGCACCTTCCCGAGTTGATAGAGGATTTTCAACGGCAAAAGAAAATTGCAAGCTTCATTAGCGTGAGACCGAGTCTTAGCTATCATTTTGTCTCAGCAGACGCTAATGGCACCGTCCAGGAGATTCGAGAAATCTCACGTTCAGGCATGCGCATCAACGGCGGTTACTTTGTTTTTCGAAATGAAATCTTTGACTACTTGAAGGAAGGTGAGGAACTTGTACAGCAGCCGTTTCAGAGATTGATTGAGCGCAAGCAGCTCATTTCACATCCCCACGATGGGTTCTTTGCTTCGATGGATACCTTCAAGGATAAGCAGGTTTTGGACGATCTTTATAACAGCGGGAAGGCTCCCTGGGAAGTATGGAAGCAGGATGGCGAAAAGATTCAAAAGGCAGCCCCGGCTGCTGCTCAGCCCAGAGCAGGGAAGATCCGCTAGGATTCTCGGGAGCCAATGGACGTGCTTGCCATTCCCTTATCGAAGATGGACGGGAGGCCCCCTTCCATTCTGTGTCTCGGTGCCCACGCCGATGATATAGAAATCGGGTGCGGTGGCACGGTTTTGCGGCTGCTACAGACGTTTCCCCAGGCCCGGATTACTTGGATCGTCTTCAGTTCGAACAGTGCTCGGCGAAAGGAAGCCCTCCGGAGCGCCAGCCTGTTCCTAAAGGCCGCAAAATCTAAGCAGGTTGTAATTCGTTCTTATCGAGACGGCTTTTTTCCTTACCAGGGAGCTAGAATTAAAGAGGAATTCGAGCGACTCAAGAAGCGCATCGATCCGGACCTAGTCTTCACACATTATCGCAAGGATTTGCACCAGGATCATCGGCTTCTTAACGAGCTGACTTGGAACACCTTCCGGAATCACTTCGTCCTCGAATACGAGATCCCGAAGTATGATGGAGATCTGGGCTCTCCGAATGTTTTTGTGCCCTTGGATGAGTCGACTTGCAAGCGCAAGGCGGAGTTTCTTGATCGAGCCTTTCAGACGCAGCGGACCAAACACTGGTTCTCGGAAGGCACCTTTCTTGCGTTGATGCGACTTCGCGGAGTCGAGTCGAATTCGCCCACGCGTTTCGCCGAGGCCTTTTACGGAAGGAAAGTAAGCTTGTGGCTACCTTAGCGTATTCTGGTTTGGAAGACCGCGAGAGCGCGGGCGCCGCGGCTCTGCAATGGATCCTCGAATTCTGGCGTTACCGCGAACTCCTCTATTTTCTCGCCTGGCGCGAAGTTAAGGTGCGCTACAAGCAGGCCGCATTGGGAGCCGCCTGGGCGATTATACAGCCGCTCTTCACGATGATCATTTTCACTCTCTTTTTCGGCCGCCTCGCCGGTGTCCCGAGCGATGGCATTCCCTATCCCCTCTTTTCGTTTTGCGCGCTCGTGCCATGGATGTATTTTTCCACGACCTTGAGCCAGGCTGGAAACAGTTTGATCAGCAACGCAAACCTCGTCACCAAGGTTTATTTCCCGCGGGTCCTTTTGCCAGCGGCCACGGTGATCAGCGGGATGCTTGATTTTCTGATCGGTTCTGTCTTTTTAATTTTCATGATGCTTTTTTATCATGTGAAGCCGGGATGGCAGGTGATGTTCGTGCCCTTGTTCGTGATCAGTCTGATGGTGCTCGCCCTGGGCATCAGCATGCTTCTTGCCGCAATCAACGTGCGCTATAGAGACGTGAAGTATGCGCTTCCGTTCCTAATTCAGATTTGGCTGTTTGTGACGCCCATCATTTACCCGGTGACGTTTTTGCCTGCAAAATATCAGAAGGTTCTGGCCCTTAACCCGTTGGCCGGGATTGTCGAGGGCCTTCGTGCCTGCCTGTTTTCTGCGCGTCAAATGCCCTGGAAACTTGTAGGGATTTCGTTGTCAGTCACGCTCGTCCTGTTCATTGTGGGCGCGGTCTATTTTCGGAAAACTGAAAAATCTTTCGCGGACATCGTCTAGAGGGTGCTGGAGAGACTGCCGAGCTTATGAGTAATGCAATCGTCGTAGAGAAGATTTCCAAGAAATACGAGCTAGGAGCCCTGCAGCGAGACACTATGTTGAGGGAGCGGCTGATCAGTCTGCTTCGATCACCGTTCAAAGATCGGTCAAATTCTGAAAACACTCTCTGGGCTCTCCGGGATGTTTCATTCAACATTGCCGAGGGCGAAGTCGTCGGCATCATCGGCCGTAATGGAGCTGGCAAGAGCACTTTGCTGAAGGTTCTTTCGAAGATTACCTATCCAACTTCAGGACGGATGAAGGTCAATGGGCGAGTCGCTTCGCTGTTGGAAGTGGGGACCGGTTTTCATGAAGAACTGACTGGACGCGAAAATATATTCCTGAATGGCTCGATTCTCGGCATGAAAAAGGGCGAAGTCATTTCCAAGCTGGACTCGATCGTCAGCTTTGCAGGGGTCGAGCGGTTCGTGGACACGCCAATCAAACGGTATTCGACCGGCATGAGGCTACGCCTCGGTTTTGCTGTAGCTGCCCATCTCGATCCGGACGTGCTGATCGTCGACGAGGTTTTGGCTGTGGGCGACGCCGGATTTCAGAAAAAGTGCTTGAACGCCATGGAAGATATGCGTAGCGGCGGCCGCACAGTTTTGTTCGTCTCCCATAACATGGCGGCAGTCGAAAATCTTTGCACTCGTGGCATCTGGATTGATGGCGGACGCGTTCGACTGGATGGTCCCACCCGCGATGTTATCGAATCTTACATGTCGACATTCGCAGAGGCCCAACAGGCAGCGGACCTGTCGCAGATCCAATCGCGGCGCGGCAGCGGTGAGATCCGCTACACGGGATTCGAATTCCTTTCAAAGGACAACCAACCTCAGACGGTTACGCGCAGCGGGGATAGCATCGTTCTGCGTTTTTTCTATCATGCCAAGCAAGCCATCCTTCGGCCCAGTTTCGGCTTCCGGCTCTATACCGAACTGGGAACTCTCATCACGGACACGAGCACGTGGCACCACGCCCTTCACATCCCGGAGATCCCTGCCGGTGACGGTCACCTCGATCTCGAAATCGATGCGTTGAATCTCATGCCAGCCAGATACCTTTTTTCTTTATGGCTCACCGGCGACGGGGGCCATGTCTTTGATGGGCTCGAGCACTGCGTCAAGTTGGAAGTCGAGAGCGCAAACATATATGCCTCGGGCCACGCGCTTGATAGCCGCTCGGGTATTGTCTTTTTTCCGCAGCGTTGGCGAATTCCCGGAGTTTCCCACGGTGGGGATTTACCCCCAGGCGAGGAAGCTTCGCAACTTGCTCAAGCGCAGACGGAACGCGGATCGAGATAGTATCCATGTTTTTGAGTGTTCAATTCGCTTTCTCGCATGCATTGGCCAAAGCCGGCGACTTCAGAAGTCCGCGAGCGCTCCTTCACATGACTCGACGTCCCTCTCCGCGTGCCCTAAGCACGCCTGGTTGCCGTGCTTGCAAGGCGAACGTGCCGCATGAGTGAAATGCACATGCCCCCCTTGGTCACCGTAGTGACGCCGGTCTACAACGGAGAGGCGTATATCCGTGAGTGCATCGGGAGCGTGCTTGCGCAGACTTATCCGAACTGGGAATACATTATCGTTAACAATTGCAGCACGGATAAGACGCTGCAGATCGCGCAAGAATATGCCGCCAGAGATTCCCGCATCCAAATCGTGAACAATCCAAAATTCTTGCGCGTAATCGCGAATCATAATACGGCGATGCGAACCCTTTCTCCATCCAGTAAGTACTGCAAAGTAGTTTTCGCTGACGACTGGCTGTTTCCGGAATGCCTGGAAAAAATGGTCGCTTTGGCCGAGCAAAATCCAAAGGTCGGGATAGTGAGCTCATATCGACTTTACGGAACGGAGCTATCGCTCGGAGGGCTTCCCTACGATGTTTCCATTCTCTCCGGACGCGAGATATGTCGCGCCACCCTCAGGAATGAGCTCTACCTATTTGGCACCGGCACTTCTCTCTTGCTCCGCTCCGATCTGGTCCGCTCACGAAATCCTTTCTACAATGAATCCAATTTGCATGCTGATAGCGAAACGTGCTTCGAGCTTCTTAAGACTTGCGATTTCGGATTTGTGCATCAGCTCTTGACCTTTACCCGAGCGCAGCAAGGAACTCTCACTTCCTTTTCTAGGAGTAGGAGGACTTTGCTGCCCGGGTTTCTCGGCTATCTGACGAAATTTGGCCCGTACTATTTGGAACCAGAGGAACTTGAGTTGGCTATTGATTGCCACCTCGAGATCTATTACCGGTTTCTCGGCAGGAGCGTTTTTCAGCGCAGGGACAGCGAATTTTGGAAATTTCATCGTGAGAAGCTTAACGAACTCGGCATCCCCTTTAGCCGGAATCGTGTCGCTCGTGCTGCTGTTCGACACGCAGCGGACGTGGCACTGGGCCTCAATCACTGGCCGTACCTACTCCTAAAGCGGATTTGGCATGCCGCTTCGGGGAAACGTAAGGCCCGCGAGAACGGGTCCTCGGTGCCAGGTCCGGCAAAAGCAACTTGAGAAATTCCGGATTAAGGGCCGCAGGCAAAGAGGCGTGTTCGCCCATTAAGCACCTTCTATGACAATCCGGCTTCTAAACGTCGAGCGCTTAATGCTCGTGAAAACCCCCATTCGCGTTCGGGGACGACATTACTGCCGGCTCATCGACAATCCAAACTCGAAGTTCCCCGGGGCGGTTGGATGCGTTTATTTGCACGTGCAGCCTCGGCTGCGTATTTTAGATCCGGGGTTGACAGCGTGAAGCTGGACGTTGTTGTTGCTACACACAATCGCAGCGAAAATTTGGGTGAGCTCCTCAAAGGCCTGCTCCGCTGCCAGTCTCCCGAGTCCCTTGATTGGTATGTCTGGATTATAGATAACAATTCTACGGATTCCACGCGTGCAACCGCAAAAGCATATTGTGAGCAAAACGCGCAGCGTTTCCATTACGTTTTCGAAAAGATGCAGGGAAAAAGTTATGCATTGAACCGCGGAATTCGGGAGTCGTCGAGCGAAATCATCGTATTTATTGACGATGATTGCGTTCCAGACCCACTCTGGCTTGAGAATATTGCGCGTGAGTTTTCGTCACGTCCAGAACTCGGCATCCTAGGTGGAAGGATCGAGCTGTTTGATTCGAGGGATAAGCCCGTCACGATACGCACCTGGCAGGATCGACGCGTGCTTACAGCCCCCGCCGCTGTTTTCTATTTTATTGCCGGGTGCAACTTGGCTATTCGACGGAACACTCTTGATGCAGTCGGTGAGTTTGATTCCAGGCTTGGTCCTGCGTCACGGAGCGACGCCGCCGAGGACGTCGACTACATTTATCGCGCACTTCGTCTAGGCACTCAAATAGAATACGTTCCAGACGTGCTTGTCTATCACAACCACGGTCGGCGCACAGATTTAGAGATTCAAAGTTTGAGGCGGAAATATTTGCGAGGCCGCGGGGCTTTTTACGCCAAGCACATTCTGAAGGGCGATGCAAAGGTCCTCAAACTTGCCTACTGGGAATTCCGTTCCCTGGGATTGAGTTTCTTCAAGAATTTAATCGCACGCAAATCGGTAGCCGAAGAGATGGCAGTTTTGACTGCTCTGCTGGCAGGGATGAAGTCCAGGCTAACGCGCTGATATGAAAGTCTCGCATTGAATTCCTGGGCCATTCTCCCATCTCCTCCCACGGCTTCCATGTCTTCCGCCGGACTAAGTTTTAGCCTCTTTACTGGTCTCGTTTTGACCTATTCGACTCGCTTCAGCCAGATCTCTCGCCAGTAAGAGTAGATGCTGCGGGGGCAGGCTATTCTCCGGTCGCTATAAATCGCCCTGCAGATCACTCCTTCGAGCATTACGCATCCGCCCGGCAGTGTCGTCATCTTGCCGGTCTTTTCGCTAATGATTCGCTCAACACGCTGCAGCACTTTAAATCGGCCATTGCAATAGGGCGCCATCTCCACGTCGAAGAAAAGCCCGCGATTTTTGTTCCGCTTGTCCAGAGTCTCCAGGATCTCGTCATGTGTTTTAATCTGTACCAGTTCTCCTGGCTGAAGGTTCAACTCTTCAGATGGTGTTTTTGTCAGCGCTCCATTCCGGTAAGGATAAGGTGTCCCGCCACACGCGTGCTGAAATTTGTTATAGCTCCATATCAATGCTCTGTATCCGACTCCAAATTTCACGAGAATATTGAATGCGCGAACGAGTATGGCGCTTGTCAGATCCACCAGGCCGAAGTCTCCCGACCTCAGATCTCGGAAGTACTGCCGGATGTCCCACCACGCAAGCGGCGCCGATGCTTTCAAAAGTTCGGTCGCCTGACACGCGTAGATCTCTTCGCCGGGGATGGCGTTTTTGTCAGAAATAAGCGTGGTGCCTATGAGTTCATCGTGCGTTAAAGAGTTCTCATTCGGACTGGTTGGTTCGCTCGCTTGGTCCAGCAAAAGTCGGATTTTCGTCGCGACCCGCCGAGAAAGACTCGGATGAACTCGCTTTAGCCAGGCTTCTTTCCAGAAGAAGAGGCACCTGGCTTGGCAACCTCCGTGCGCGGCACCGTTACACCGCAGATCTTCCAGATGCACGGTGTTCCACATGCGTCGCGAGCCGGTGTTGTTGATCGTATCGCATGTCTTGTCCGACCTTTTGTACACTTTGAATTGTTTGCCGCAATATTCAAGCATCTCGGGCATGAATGGAAGCGCGTCCAACCGCCCTTGCGAATCGAGCGTCCGCAAGATTTCTGCTTCGCTGCGTACCTCTACCGTCTCTCCAGGTCGGAGCCGTAAGCTCGTTGCATTCTTTGAACCAACTTGTTCCATTCAAAGTTTCCTCATACTAGCCGCTGTTACAGAAGGGAATGCTCCCATTTCTTGGGAAAAGTGTATTTGCTTGCTCCAATTTTATCCGGGTCGCCGCAGGTGGACACAAGCGTGGACTCTCCATGTGCAGGCACGGATGCTAACACCACCCTACTCACCCCCGACTCATCTTCAAAAGAAGCGATTCCATTCCAAGCCTATGGTGACAACCTCGCGTCGATCCAGAGCCTCGTCCCCATTCCCGCTTCGAAAGTTATTAGTCGGGAAATCGGCGTCTATTCCGGCCCGGAAGAGTTCAATTCTTATCCCGCACATTCCATAGCACTCGGCACACAAGTAGCTTCAAGAAAGTCGTGCAATCCTCGTACCAAGATTTGTCGCGCGAGTCGGGATAGACAGAGCTAAGCATTTAATTTTCAATGAGTTAGTGGTATGCTGCACTTAAATCGGCCCCAATCCACAGTTTTAGGTGAAATTGCTCAGTGCTTGATGGAAATCCTTTGGGTCATTCGCCGCCACTTGATTTCAAAACGGATTCCAGCGAGCGTCTTGCCAGCGTTCTTGCCTCATAGTAGCCTGCTTCATGGCGCTGCTGCTTCCTGTGCGAGAGACAAGAAATTTCCTAGGCGGGAGAGCCAGGTGGGAGAGTTATCCAGCTAGGAGCTCAGGACATGCCTAAGCTTGTTCTAAGTTGTTGAAATTACATCTCTTATAATTCTCATGGGGAAGGCTTTGTTGGCACTCTAACTGCTTCAATTTAATGGGACCTTGCGGTTTTTGCTCAACCAGTGGCCTGTTTTTTTAGGCTTGACATTCTCCATTACCGAGGATGTTGGCCAATCGAGTTTGCAGAACGGCCTAAAATCTAAGGCGGGGTTTACTCTATGCGTGTATTGGTGACTGGCCATCACGGCTACATTGGGGCAGTCTTGGTCAAGTTGCTCAGTAAGACTCCCCACGAGGTTGTCGGCCTCGACAGCGATTTTTTCGCTCACAATCGCTTCGTCGGAGAAGTTCACGACGTCCCGACCTTGCACAAAGATCTTCGCGACGTCGAGCGGCGAGATCTCTTCGGCTTCGACGCAGTTCTTCACCTCGCGGCCCTCTCGAACGATCCCCTTGGAGATCTCAATCCCCGTCTGACCTACGAGATCAACCATCTCGCGACCATGCGGCTCGCCACATTCGCTAAGCAGGCCGGCGTGAAACGCTTTCTCTTCTCCTCTTCCTGCAGTATGTACGGTGCTGCGGGTTCCTCCATGTTGGATGAAGACGCTCCGTTCCACCCCGTGACGCCCTATGCCGAATCGAAAGTTTTCGTTGAAAACGAACTAGGCGCGCTCGCAAGTCCCAATTTCACCCCGGTATTCCTTCGGAACACCACTGCGTACGGGGTTTCCCCGTTCATGCGGTTTGACGTTGTGCTGAATAATCTCGTCGCCTGGGCTGTCACTACCGGCAACATCAGAATCCAGTCGGATGGAACTCCCTGGCGGCCACTGGTCCACGTCGAGGATATCTGCCGAGCTTTTCTTGCCGCCTTGGTGGCCCCTCAAGAGACCATCCACAATCAGGCCTTCAACGTCGGAATCACCGAGGAAAATTATCAAGTGCGCGATCTGGCGGAGATCGTTCGCGAAACTGTGCCCGGCTGCAAGATCGAATACTCTCCGGACGGGGGTCCTGACCCGCGCTCGTACCGGGTCGATTTCAGCAAAATCAAGAACCATCTGCCAGGATTCGCTCCACAGTGGAACGTTCGCCGCGGCGCCCGGGAACTCTATGACGCTTGCCTGCAGGCCAATCTGAAATGGGAAGATTTTGATGGACCTCGTTTCAAGCGCATCATCCACATTCGAAAGCTACTATCCTCCGGACAGCTCGACGCGCAGCTTCGCTGGACCAGCGCGGTCACCGCTTCCGCGCTATAGTTTTCTCCGGCTAACCGGTCATACTAACCAATGAAAGGACTCCGGCCTTGATTTTCAAGCCACTCGACCTTCCCGGAGCTTTCGTCATCGAGCCGGATCGTCATGCCGATGTTCGCGGCTATTTTGCGCGTACCTTCTGCGAAAAAGAATTTGTAGATCAGGGCTTGGAGCCCCGCATCTCCCAGTGCAGTGTCTCGTTTAACCATCGAAAAGGCGCGCTTCGCGGAATGCATTATCAGGCTGCGCCGTTCGAAGAGGTAAAAGTGGTGCGCTGCAACCGCGGCGCGATTTATGATGTCATCATCGATCTGCGCCCAGCTTCACCGGCTTTCAAGAAATGGTTTGGCGTCCGGCTCGATGAAGAAAACGGCCATATGCTCTATATTCCGAAGGGATTTGCTCATGGCTTTCAAACGCTCGCGGATGACACCGAAGTGTTCTATCAGATGTCGCAAGCTTTTTCTCCGCAGCATGCCCGCGGCGTGCGCTGGAACGATCCGGCTTTTTCTATTGAGTGGCCTGAAGATGAGCGCATTATCCTGGACCGTGACCGGAACTATGCCGACTTTGTCTGACGCGCCATGACCTCACTTCCTGCCATAGTTGGGACGAATGTGGATTTGGATTCGCCTGAACTCGGAAGCCGCCTTCACGCTTTCGTCGCTGAACTCTTTCCAATCTGCAGCAGCATAACCGGCAATGGTCTTCGCGAAATCCTGAGACGTATCGGCCAGAGAATCCCACTGCAAATTCATGAAGTCCCTACCGGCACTCAGGTGTTTGATTGGACCGTCCCCCGCGAATGGAATATCCGCGACGCCTATGTGCGCAACTCACGCGGCGAAAAGGTCATCGATTTTAAGAACTCAAACTTGCACGTGGTGAACTACAGCATCCCTGTGAAAGCAAAGCTCTCCCTCAGCCAGCTCAAGGATCATCTGCATGCAATGCCAGACCGGCCGGACTGGATTCCTTACCGCACTTCCTATTATCGCGAGAGCTGGGGATTTTGCCTCAGCCAGCGCCAGTTGGATTCGCTCCCCGAAGATGACTACGAAGTCGTAGTCGATTCTTCTCTCGAAAAGGGCAGCCTTTCGTATGCAGAGTGCCTGGTACCCGGTGAGTCACAAGAAGAAGTTTTGATCTCCTGCCACGCTTGCCACCCGTCTCTGTGTAACGACAACCTGTCAGGGCTCGCCGT
>DASSIO010000048.1:0-13628 GCA_035691825.1 Terriglobales bacterium
AGCCAGAAATAGGCAGCTTGCGTGTAGCAATGCTCAATATTTGTAACCGCATCACAATTTTTAATTCTTCGGGCTGAAGGAGCGTGCGATGTCCATCTACAAACGCGGCAAGTACTACTGGTACAAGTTCTACTTCAACGGGGAGCTGATACGGGAATCGACGAAGCAGGGTAACGACAAGATCGCGCGGCAGATGGAAGCGGCGCATCGCGCACGGCTAGCGAAAGAGATGGATCAGCGCAATGCCAAGGCTGAGCAGCTAGGATGCTCCGTACATGATCTGGTCCGCTGCCCGGAGTGTGAGAAGTGGTTCGACAGAAAGCGTGCAGCTCGTGGTATTGACGAGAAACTCGTGTGTGGGGATGTGTGCCGTTTAGCGTGGGAGCGCAGGTCACGTGTTATCCCAACACTGCAGCAGTTCTGTGATGAGCGATTTGAGCCTTGGGCCAAAGCGACGTTTGCGCACACGAACACTAATAGCTGGCACTGGTTCCGTGCGGGCATTCGACGCCTGAAGGCGTATGAGGCACTCGCAAGTTGTCGGCTTAATGAAATTACGAAGGAACGAGTAGCCGGGTTCGCTGCACACGAGCAGACTCGACAGCAAAGCCGTGGACGTGACGGAGAGGCGAAGCGCGGGCTTGCGGTCAGTTCGATCAACAGCACGATTCGCGTGCTGCGGCGCATTTTGAGGCTCGCAGCGGAATGGGGCGTAATAGAATCCGCTCCCAAACTGTCGCTTTTACCGGGCGAACGTCATGGGGAGCGGGTAATTAGCCGCGACGAAGAAGCCCTATATCTGGCAGCGGCACCAGCGCTTCTTCGAGATGTGGCAACAGTGCTGGCCGATACTGGGTTGCGGCCTGATGAGTGCTATCGTCTGCGCTGGGAGAATATTAACTGGACAAATGGTCAAAATGGGACAGTGCTGGTTACTCACGGAAAGACCGCTGCCGCACGCCGCGTCATTCCGATGACACTGCGCGTCAGAGGAGTCCTAGAGATGCGCTGGGAACGCGCCAAACGCCCGCCGGAGGATTGGGTTTGGCCTGCCCCTACAAAGAGTGGCCACATCAATCACGCGAGCCTTAGAAAGCAGCACACGCGGACGTTCCGAATCATTAATGCTTCCAGCAGTGGGCAAGCGGAAGGGGCGTTGAGTGGGGATCGAACGCGCATCAGGCCGTTCGTGCTGTACGCATTCCGACATACATTTCTGACTAGGCTGGGCGAATCTGGATGTGACGCTTGGACGCTGGCGAGGATTGCGGGGCATAGCTCAATCTCGATTTCCAGCCGATACGTTCACCCCTCCGAAGATGTTGTCCTCGGAGCAATGGCGCGGCTGGATGGGCACAATTCTGGGCACACTCGCGAAACGCAGAAACTCGCGTCAAGGCCACAAACAGGCGAAGTGATTGAAGCAGAAGGGGAACTCTGGCGCGCCCGGAGAGATTCGAACTCCCGACCTATTGCTCCGGAGGCAATCGCTCTATCCAGCTGAGCTACGGGCGCGCTCCAGCAATAAGTTTACATGCCGACACGACCCCCAGCAATCCAGCAGGCGCAAGGCGCAGGCGGAGAGGAAGACCGGCTACGAGGACGAGGACTACTGCTTGAAGCCAGGTACTACCAGCGTCCGCCGCGATCGCCGCGATCGCGGCCGCGCCCTCCGCCACCACCGCGCTCGACCTTCGGACGCGCCTCGTTCACATTCAGAGTACGTCCTCCAATCTGGGATCCGTTCAGCGCGGCGATGGCTTTCTCGCCATCTTCTTCATTTGCCATCTCGACGAAACCAAATCCGCGGGAACGGCCGGTCTCGCGGTCGGTCATGATGGCGACTCGGTCAACTTGCCCGTACTGCTCGAATAACTGGCGCAGTTCGTCTTCCCCCGTGTTGAAACTCAAATTCCCAACGAAGATGTTCTTCAAGCGATTGCCTCGGTCAGTTGAGCTATTTGAATGCAGCTGTCTTCGGCGGGAGCGTTGCCGGTTGCAACTCGGCGTAGCGGTCTCGGTCGGACGGGCGAACAGTTCAAATGCGGGGGAAGTATAGCAGGTTTAGTCAAGCAAAATCGGTGATGGAACACTCTAGCTGGCGGTCGTCAGTCCTCACCCCAGAAAGGCTCAGAGCGGGGTCGGCTAGCAAGGCACCTATCCTGATCTGCTCTGCAACCAATGAAGGGTGAGGACTCGCTCTTCAGCAGCCGTTGACTGTCCAAAAGCCGTGATGCTCATAGCCAAGCTGCAGAAGCCGGTTTTTGGGATCGTGCCGTTTGCCGCAATTGGGGCAGGTGAGGAACGTTCGCAAGTGGGTGCCCCGTCGATCGTAGTCCTCGGACACGGCGAAAGCGCGGCCGCAGCTGCAGGGGATCAGGTACAGCCTCGGAACCTCCTCGCTATGACCCGTCATGGAATGCGCTCGCCTGAAGTATACAATTTTGATGAGATGCCTCTGGATGTCGTGAAAGTCGTTCAGGTCGGTTCCTATGTCGCCGGCGTTTTCGCCGCGTTCTGGGCAGTACTCGTCTATCGCAGCAATTCTCGTCGGGAGCGCGCCCGTTGGGCAGAAAGTCTCTACTCCCGATTCTATGAAAAAGACGAACTGAAACGAATCCGGGACATGCTGGACTGCGAGGCGGGAGCGCCACACGTATCCGAGCTGGTTAGCGCCGAATCGTCTGCCTGGACCGATTACTTGAACTTCTTCGAATTTGTAGCTTATCTTCAATCATCTAAACAGTTGTCGGCGCACGACGTGGATGCGTTGTTCAGCTACTATCTGGATTGCTTGAAGTCTCATCCCGAGGTAGTCGCCTATATACGAGACCGAGAAAAAGGATACGAGTACTTGAGGAAGGTACTGCTGAATGAGTAAGGTGAGGCACCGAACTTCGACGCGACGGAAAAGCGGATATTTGTTCTCCTACGGTACTCTGCAGCCGAAGCAAGCCCCGCCAGAGATCGCGTCCACGGTGCGCCAATTCCGTGCGGTGGGCCGGGGCTCGGTTCGTGGGCGTCTCTATGATCTGGGTGAATACCCTGGCGCTGTGCTGACCAAACGCGGAACTCACGTACGCGGCTATGTCTTTGAGTTGCCGGACGATCCGGATGTATTGAACCGCCTTGACGAGTACGAGGGTTTCGACCAGTCCCATCCGCGGGGGAGTTTGTTCGTGCGCCGAAAGTGTTTGGTCACTCTTGAGGATGGAAGCAGGCTCCGCTGTTGGATCTACACCTACAATCAGCCGCTGGGGCCGGCTCCGGTGATGGGTGGGCAGGATCATTCGAAAATGCGCAACCACCGAGTTCGTTAACAAGCCCTCTACTGCTGAGCGCCGCTTTCCACTACCGCCATGCTGCTCTTCTTTCTCTTGTTCGCCTGCAGGACCTTTTTGCGCAGGCGCAGCGATTTGGGAGTGACCTCGACGAACTCATCTTCCGCGATGAACTCGATTGCCTGCTCGAGGTTGAGTTGGCGGAAGGGTACCAATCGAATGGCCTCGTCCGCAGTAGAGGCGCGCATATTGGTCAGCTTCTTTTCGCGGACGACGTTTACGTCAAGATCGTTGTCCTTCGCGTTTTCTCCAACGATCATGCCTTCGTAAACATCCACTCCTGGGCCGACAAAAAGCTCACCTCGCTCCTGCAGGTTGTACAAAGCGTACGAAGTGGTTACGCCGGCGCGATCAGCGACCAATGCGCCGGTGGGGCGGTGCGGAATTTCACCCTGCCATTCGATGTAGCCATCAAAAAGTGAGTTCATGACAATGGTGCCGCGGGTGTCGGTCAGAAGCTGGCTACGCAGGCCAATCAAGCCACGGCTGGGTACGCGGAATTCGATGCGAACACGCCCATAGCCATGATTGTGCATGTTGACGACCTCCGCTTTGCGCGTTCCCAGTTGTTCCATGACGACACCGACAAACTCTTCCGGGATGTCCACCGTAAGTTTTTCGACCGGTTCCATCAGCTTGCCATCAATGCGGCGAGTAACGATTTCCGGTTTGCCGACCATCAGCTCATAGCCTTCGCGGCGCATCATCTCGATCAAGATGGATAGCTGCAATTCGCCTCTCCCCATGACCTTGAACGAGTCGGTGCTGTCGGTTTCTTCGACGCGGATCGAGACATTCGTCAGCAGTTCTTTGTCCAGACGTTCCCGCAAATTTCGTGAAGTCACGTAACTGCCATCGCGGCCAGAAAAGGGCGACGTATTTACCGTGAACAGCATCGCGATGGTGGGTTCATCGATCACGATGTGGGGCAGTGGCGATGGATTCTCCGCGTTGGTGATGGTTTCGCCAATCGTGATGCCCTCGACGCCGGCGATCGCGACGATGTCGCCTAATTGAGTTTCCGTGATATCCGTGCGTTTCAGGCCGCTGAAGGAAAAAAGTTTTGTGATTTTGGTCTTTTGAACGGAGCCATCCAGCTTCGCGATGCCAACTTCTTCCCCGGTTCGGAGTGTGCCATTAAATACTCGCGCTATGGCGAGCCGTCCCAAATAGTCGCTGTAGTCAAGGTTTGCGACCAGAATTTGCAGAGGTCCAGCCGGATCGCCCTGGGCTGCAGGAATGGTATTCACAATGGCTTCAAAGAGTGGCTGAAGATCGGACCCCGGACTGTCAATGGACTTTGCTGCCGTTCCCATCTTCGCGTTGGTATAGAGAACCGGGAAGTCGAGCTGGTCTTCATGTGCGTCCAGATCAATGAACAAGTCGTAGATCTCGTTTAAGACTTCCTGAGCCCGGGCATCAGAGCGGTCGATCTTGTTAATGACGACAATAGGCGGCAGGTTAGCTTCGAGCGCCTTGCCCAGGACATAGCGTGTTTGCGGCAGAGGGCCTTCACTGGCGTCGACCAGCAGCATCACGCCGTCCACCATCTTCAACGCGCGTTCGACCTCGCCGCCAAAATCGCTGTGGCCGGGCGTGTCGACAATGTTGATCTTCACGTCGTGATAAAAGATGGCCGTGTTTTTGGCCAGGATGGTGATGCCGCGCTCACGCTCCAGTTCGTTGGAGTCCATAACCCGTTCGATGATCTGTTCGTTGGCGCGAAAGGTGCCGCTCTGACGGAGCATGGCATCGACCAAAGTCGTCTTACCGTGATCCACGTGGGCGATGATGGCGATGTTGCGAATGCTAAAACCCAAGAAGTTCCTTTCGGTTGCTGTCCTTTATTACTTTACTATGGCTGCCGCCAGCACTCATCAGACATTCATTCAGCGATAGCGATGCGCGGCAGAGATTCGGGCGATACGACGAGTATTCAACGCCGGCAACCCGCCAAGCAGCGGAGTGAGTGAGTTGTCCGAATACAAGTCTGGATTATAGAAAGTGTCTCATCGCAGCAGAGCTGCACTTTTCTGGGGACTTCCTGGTTTTCCGGCGAGGCGGTGCTCAACCTCTGCTACCGCGCGTTGTGCCGCACGGATAGCGCTCGAGCTCGAAGACTCGGGGCCTTCGGAATCGGTGTTGGCGAAGAAGATGCGATCGAACGGCTGCCGTGCCACTGGTTGTACCTTGGTATAGAGGCCGGGCGTGGACATGTACATAGGATGTCCACGGCGATAGATATGGACTTCCAGCGGATCAACATTGGAGCCCGGAAATAGCTTCTGAAAATCGGTTAGAACATCCTGCGCCACCCTACGAGCCCCGGTTTCGGTGAGCAACCGCCCCCGCTCTTCTTCGGACATGGGCGTGTAGCAGGTGAGAATGTTGCGCTTCGGCTGATAACCAGGCTGTTTACGCAGCACCCAATCAGCGACGATGAAATCGGTGAATGTATTCCCCGGGCACCAGTTGTCGTATCCCTTATCAAAAACCTGTTTATCGAAGATCAGGTTAACGACCGGATAAGGAATGTAGCGAATCTGCCGCATAGCTTCACTCTGCTTAGCCGGCAGGCCTTCGACAAGACGATGCGTGATGAACTTGGGCGAAGCCATAATCACTGCTTTGGCTGCCACGGTCTTTACTTCGCCATTCTGCAAGTAGGTGACCTGGACCTCATTTGTTTGTGGCGCTACGGCAATGACGGTCGCTCCGGTCTGCAGCCTCTCGGAGAATTTGCCTTGTAGCAGTTCTGACAGGCGCTTGGTCAATGCACCGTTTCCCCCTGGCCAGGTGTAACGAACATCTCTGCGGCCGTCCGCAGCAATGCTCTTGAATTCGGAAATTCCCAGCATCGCGGCAGTATCGTCGCTGGTGGCTCCCCAATTGGAAGGTCCGTATCCGTCCCACCAAGCCTTGACTTCTGGCGAGTAGCCCTTCAGGAAGTCAGAGAAGGGAACATTGAAGAGCTCGGCAGCGCGCTTGTCTGCATCGATTGCCAGAATGTCGCGCTTGGCTTTCTTGAAGCTTTCACGCACCGCCGCGGGGTAGGGGAGCCTGTCAAGGCCATCGCCCCACGTATCAGCGACGAATTCACCGTTAACGATCGTACCGTCCCAATCATTGATGGGCAGAGGCTCGAGGCCGATTTCCTTGGCGAACGAATAGACCACATCCCCGCTCCAGATAAAAGCGGCGCCGGTGGCATAGGCCTGTCCATCGTATTCCATAAGGTAAGCGTTGCCGCCCCAGTGCGGTTCTTTCTCGAGCAGGAGAAAATCGCGGTTTTGCAAATGATAGGCGGCGCTGAGTCCGCTTACGCCGCCGCCGACAATGATTACCTCGTGATGCCCCGAAGCGGGAGGACGAGAAAATACCTTGCCGTCACGTACCTGGTGACAGATGGTGTTGCTTTCGCCATCGACGTCCAGCTTGTTCTGGGAAGGGACAGCAAGCAAGGGCCCGTCCAACGGACATCCTGCGGCGACTGCTCCAACCACTACGAATTTGATGAAGTCTCTGCGATTGCTGCTCATGCTAGTCCCCCCTGGACTGGTGCTTCGATAAGTTCTGTGACGATTTCGGGCTGGGTATCGGTGCGTGTACGCAACCGGTACCAGGTCACAATGGCTGCCAAAGAAAAGATGAAGATGATGGTCGAGATGGCATTAATTTCTGGCGTGATGCCGCGACGCAGCCGCCCCCAGATTTCCAGCGGCAAAGTGTTTTCGCGGCCAATCAGGAAGAAGCTGACGGCAATTTCGTCCATGGACAAGGTGAATATGAGGAGCGCGGCTCCGATAATGGAGAGTTTCAGGTTGGGAATCGTGACGCGCCAGAAGGTCTGCCAATAATTAGCTCCCAGATCGAGGGAGGCCTCTTCCTGCGCGCGATCGAGTTTTTGTAGCCCGGCAAAAACTTCAGTCGTCGCTACGGAAATCAGCGCCGTGCCATGCCCAAGCACAATCGTCAGCAGGCTTAGCCGTATGCTGGCCTCGCGGAACAGCATGAGAAGCGAGAGACCCGTGATAATTCCCGGCAGGATCAGCGGCAGCAGGACCAGGCGTCGAAAAAGTGCTTTGCCGGGGAACTTGGCGCGATCCAGGGCCAGCGCGGCAGGAATTCCCAGCGCCAGTGCGATGCCCATGGCCGCGAATGCTACGAGAAGGCTATTCCATACCGAATCCCAGATCGCCACGTCGGCGAACAGGGCGCGGTACCAGTCCAGCGTGAGATTCCGGGGAGGAAAACCGCCGACACCCTGCCCGTTAAACGAGTACACGATCAGGACGAGAATGGGGAAATATAGAAAACAGAAAACCCCGATAGCATGGGCGGTAAGCCAACGCGATTTTCGTGCTTCCCCAAAACTCATGAGAAGCTCCATTTCTTTTCCAGGCGCTCGCTTAAGAACAACAGCGCAATGACCAGGAGAAGCATGCAGAGAGAAATAGCCGCGCCCAGAGGCCAGTTGTAAGCCGCCCCGAACAGGCTCACGACGATGTTCGAGATCATGATGCCGCTCGGACCGCCGAGCAACAGCGGAGCGAGAAAATCGCCCAGGCTGAGCACAAATGCGAACGTCGCGCCCGCCAAAACGCCTGGAATCGAGAGCGGAAAAATGACACGCCAGAACGTTTGCGCCGGCGAGCCGCCCAAATCATGCGACGCTTCCATCAGGTTTCGCGGTATGTGCTCCAGCGAGGCGTAGATTGGCAGAAATGTAAATGGCGTGTAGATGTGGGTCAGCGTCAAGACTACCGCAAACGGGCTGTACAACAAGAATTCCAGCGGATGCTTGGTAACGTGAAGGTATTGCAATAAGGTATTGAGTACGCCGTCGCTGCCGAGAATCGTTTTCCATGCATAGGCCCGCACCAGGTAACTTACCCAAAGGGGGATGATCACGAGTTGGTAAAGGAGATTTTTCCGCTCGCCAGCCCGGTATGAGAGATAGTAAGCAAGCGGATAGCCGAGGAGCAGGGCAAAGATCGTGACTCTCGCCGCGATCCACATGGAGCGAAAAAGTGTTTCTGGATAAACCGCTTTGCTCAACAGCTCGTGATAATTGCCTGTATTCCATTGAGGAACGACGATGCCGGCAGCGGACACGGACCAGAAGCTGTAGCAGAACATCAACACGTAAGGGGTCAACAGAAACAGCGCGACCCAGAGCAGCGGCGGAATACTGATTGCGGCTTTGTAGGCGCGCGAGAACATTAAAGTGGTTCCGAATCCTGTACCTGCACTGCGTCCTCAGGAGAAAACTCCAGGTTGATGATCCCGCCCAAATCGCGGCCGCTGGCGATTCGCACCGAAAAAATGAAACCGTCGTCGCACTCGACCTGAAGCAAATCTGTCGCGCCATGGAACACATGATTGCGCACTTTGCATTGGAAGCGCACAAGGCCTGTGGAGGTACTGGAGGACGAGAGCCGCACGTTTTCCGGCCGGAGCGAGAACGTAACTGGCCCGTCAGGCAGAGGCGCGTGCCATGTCAAGGAGTGACAACGCACGACACCATCGCTCACCGTTCCACGCAGCAAATTCGTACGACCAATGAATTCCGCAACATAATTGGTTGCCGGGCGGCTGTAAATCTCGCGAGGCGACGCAATTTGCTCCAGATGCCCACTGCGCAGTAGAGCGATGCGGTCCGACATGACCATGGCCTCTTCCTGGTCGTGAGTAACGAACACGAAAGCAATTCCAACCTCGCGCTGCAGCGCTTTCAATTCGGTTTGCATCTGCCTGCGGAGGTTGGCGTCGAGTGCCGACAATGGCTCATCGAGCAAGAGCAAACGAGGACGATTCACCAGGGCGCGCGCCAGAGCTACACGCTGCTGCTGTCCGCCGCTGATCTTGCCGGGCTTGGATTTGGCAAACGCGGTCATCTTCACCATTGCGAGCGCCTGTTCGACACGCGTCGAGATTTCTTCGTTCGCTAGTCTGGCGACACGCAGGCCGTACGCGACATTTTCTTCCACGCTCAAGTGCGGAAAGAGAGCGTAGTTCTGGAAGACGGTGTTCACCGGACGACGATAAGGTGGACGATGATCGATGCGCTGACTGCCCATCCAAAGTTCGCCCATATCGGCGTTCTCGAATCCGGCAATAATGCGCAGCAGGGTCGTCTTTCCGGACCCGCTCTCACCCAGAATGGTGAGGAATTCGCCCTCAGCAACGTCAAGCGAAATGCCGCGCAGCACGGTGTTGGATCCGAATCTCTTGGCGACGTTGCGGATTGAGAGCAGGGAATCGGCAAGGGCTTTGGTCTGTTCGGCCGTGGGGGCGATTTGGGGAGTGGTAGTCACGGTTGATCTTCGATTGCCGCCGGCGACGCGGGAGAAAGCGCCCCGCCGCATAAACGTTACTGGGCGGCTTTCACCTCGTTCCAGATTTCGTTGTATTTGGCCCGGCGGGGAACATTCTGCCAAAAGTAAATATGCTTTTGGTAAGCGTCGACATCGTCCAGATGAAGGCCAGAGCGTTCGTCTGGGGACATGAACTGTCCCGCTTGAGGATTGGCCGGCGTGTAATGCGTGACAGCGGAGACCATCTTTTGCGTCCTGGCGGTGATCATGAATTCCAAAAACTTGTAAGCCAGATCCTTATTGTCGGATGCCGCAGTGATCATCAAATGGTCGATCCAGCCGGTTGTGTTCTCCCTGGGAATGGTTTCCGCGATGGGGAAATTGATTTTCTTCAGCTGATTGGTCATGAGCGGCCAACCCATCGCAGCTGTAATTTCGTGGTTCTGAAACAGATTAGTGAGCTCGCCGCCGGTGGACCACATCTTGCGAATATTCGGTTTTAATTCGAGGAGTTTCTTCTTAACTTGTTCCAGTTGTTCGTCGCTCAAGTTGTAGAGCTGGCTGGGATCGGGCTTATCGAAGCCGAGTACCTGCGCTGCCATGTAGACGGTCGATAGGTCATCCCATACGGAGATCTTCCCTCGCAATTTGGGATCCCAGAATACGCTCCAGCTGTCGGGCGGCCTCGCGAAAGCCGTGGTGTCGTAGAGCAGTGGATTAGGCCCCCACATGAAAGGCACACCGTAAGTTTTGCCATTGTTTTTCACCAAGGGAAGCGAGGTCAGTTGTGATGACAACTGGCTATAGGTAGGCAGCTTCGAGAGGTCAAGCGGTTCGGCCAGGCCCGTGGTTGCGATCATGGTAGCCACATCGCTGGATGGCGAGATTACGTCATAGTTGCCCGCGCTGCCACCTCGCAACTTTGCCACCAGCTCGTCACTCGATCCCATGTAGGACGCCGAAATCTTGCAATGGTTCTGCTCTTCGAAATTCTTCACGAATGAGGGATCAGCGTATCCCTCCCAAACGAGCAGATTCAGCGTGGCTTTCTTGCTGGAACAGGATGTCAGCAGCAGGACGGCGATTGCGAGCACGACGAGAGCGCATCGTTTCATATTATTTTCCCGCAGTTGTGCTGACCGTCTTCCATGCCGGCGATTCGTAAACGACTTTCCCGCCCACCATGGTCAGCATGACTTCCGTTTTGTCAATCTCTCGCGGTGGAATCTTGAACAGATCCTGGGAAAGAACGATCAGGTCGGCTAGTTTGCCCGGCTCCAAGGAACCTTCGGTTTTCTCCCGTCTTCCCGCAATTGCCGCGCCCAATGTATAGGCCTTGATCGTGTCTTCGAGGCTGAGTCTTTCTTGTGGAACGAAGCCGTCCGGCGGTTTGCCATCGCTGGTCTGACGTGTCACTGCCGTTTGAACACCGGGCCAGGGTCTCAAAGTGACGATCGGCCAATCACTGCCAAACGAAAGAATTCCGCCATGCTCATGGATGCTATGCCACGCCCAGGCGCGGGAGGCGCGGTCCGGACCAGCATTGCGCGCCCATATCTTCAAGGTGTCGTCGTCCGGATAGGAATGCAGGGGCTGCATGCTGGCGATCACACCCAGTTTGCCGAAACGAGGGACGTCGGCAGCGGAGATGGTCTCGACGTGCTCAATGCGGTGGCGGGCGTCGCCGGTGTGATTCGTTTCCGCTGCCTGCTGATACGCATCCAGCGCCATGCGGACAGCTTTTGTACCAATGGCATGAGTGAAGATCTGCAGACCGCGGCGGTCCAGTTCGCGAACTTCCTTCTTGTAGATTTCCGGGTCCCAAAAAAGCTTGCCCACCTGGGACGGGTCATCGCTGTACGGCTCCAGCATGGCGGCCGTGTGCGATTCGACAACCCCATCGAGAAAGAATTTGACCGCGCCCGCGGAAATCCACTCGTCGTGATAACGCTTCTTTGCCTCCTCTATCTGCTCCAGCTGCCGCCCGGTGATTTCCGGGGGATCGACGCGATACGCGAGGTATAGACGAACCGTCAGCTCGCCGCTGCCCCGCAACTGTTCGAGCAGGTCGACGTTCCCCAGGTCGGGGTTGCCCATACTTACGCCGCCCACGCTGTGGATTCGAACCACTCCCACGCGATTAGCTTCGAGCATCCCGGCGCGGAATGCCCGCACTTTTTCCTCCCGCGCGGGCGCTGGTATCGCACGGCGGACCACGGCATCAGCGGCATCTTCCTGTATGGCGCCGGTGGCATCGCCTGCGGAATCGCGCACGATGGTCCCGTTTGGGGGATTGGGAGTGTCACGATTGATTCCAGCCAGGCGCAAGGCCATGCTGTTCGCCCACCACGTGTGCCCGTCAAATCCCTCCAGATACACGGGGCGGTTGGGAATGACTTGGTCCAGGTATTTCCTGTCCGGCAAGCCTGAGGGCGCGAAAACGGGATAAGACCAGCCCCGGCCCAAAATCCAGGGGGCATCGGGGTGAGCGGCGGCATAGGCCTTCACCGCTTCCTGGATCTCCGGAATCGTGGTCAGGCCATCGAGATTGACCTGCAACAAGCTGAGCGAGCCGTCCAGAAAATGAACATGCGAATCGGTGAACCCGGGGAGAACCAGATGGCCCTGCACGTCAAGCGTCCTAGTGTGCGGGCCGCAAAGCGCCTGAATCTGCGTATCCGTGCCGACCGCGGTAATCCTGCCGCCTCTGACCGCCAATGCCTCCGCCCATGGCTGTTTCGCATTCACGGTGTAGATTCTGGCGTGAATAACAATGACATCAGCAGGCGTCTGTGTCTCGGCCGCCGCTACCCTTGCCAGTAAGAAAAGTGTTATCAGCAAGCAAATGATGCTGGTAATTAAAGGCTTCGCTTCGGGATTCGCGCTACTCAGTTGTTTCATGGCCAAAGCCGGTGTCAGGCTATTTCAGAATGTAGGCGGAGTATTGATCCACAGCACCCAGGTTTCCTTCCGTCCAGGATTCTTCCAATAGTGTGGCGTCGCACTCTCAAAGTAAAAACTGTCACCTTCCTGCAGGTGATATTTGCGCCCGTCCAGGCCGATTTGGAGTTCACCCTTAAGGACATAGAGAAACTCCTCGCCGTCGTGAGTGTAGGACTCCCCGCTACCGGCATCCGGGCCAATGCGGAACAAATGCGGTTCCATCACCGTGCTGCCCCACGCCAGAAGTTCCATACGCACTCCCCTGCCCGCCTGCAAGACTTTGCGTTTATCTGGCGTGACCAAAGGTGAATTGGATTCGGCGGGATCAAAGAATTCAAGGATATTGGTTTTGTAATAGCGGGCTAGCTTGCGCAGAGTTCCGACGGAAGCGCTCATATGGGAACGCTCCAGCGCGCTGAGAAAGCCCACCGAAATGCCGACTGCCTCGGCGACCTCAGCCAGGGACTTGCCGCGCTTTATGCGCAGTTGACGTAAGCGCAAACCGAGAGCGTTGCCCGTGCCGTCTTGTGACCCGCGCAATGCGCCCTCTCGCTTCAGGAGTTGAATGATGGCAGGCGCGTTCAGGCCGCGCACCCGCCGCAAATAGCGGGCACGCTTGAGCAGTCGCACATCTTCGGAGGAGTAAAGGCGGTACTTGCTGGCGGTTCGCTGCGGCCGGGTGAGGCCCAGGCTCTCCCACGAGCGGATAACCGACGGAGAGACGCCCACCATACGAGCCACCTCTCCAATTTTCAAGTAAGGTTGAGATTGTGCGGGAGCGCTGTCCAAAATCAGAGCCTCGTCATTCCCAATTCTGCCTTTTGGTCATAGTTTGTTTTTCGCTTGACAGGGGCCCGGTACTTTCAATAACCTTGCGCGATTATAGCAAGGTTTGCGATGCGCGCAAGACTTAGCTCGATCGCGAAAATGTCTCCCACTTGAACTCCGGAGGTTCTGGTATGCGACGCTCGACTTCCCCCTGGGCGGTGTTCTCCGCCCTTGCCCTGCTTTGCTTCGCCTTGTGTAT
>DASSIO010000049.1:0-27087 GCA_035691825.1 Terriglobales bacterium
CTATGGCTCGGGCCGTGCGCTCGGGACCGGGGCATAACGACGGTGACACCAGAGCTTGGGACCACCTCTCAAGGTAGCCTTCCTGAATTTCGCTGCGGAGGATGGCCAATCCTCTATACTGCGCACCATTGAACGTCAAAGCATCGCCGCGATCGTCAGTTCTGAGAAGCCTTTGCAATTGCCGCCGTCGGGCCGCATCGCCTACTCCGGGGTCCCTCCCGCCAACGAGCATGGCCCACGATGCAGCATGGTCGAGAGATGGCTGAGAGATTACTCCTTTCGCAACGTGCTCACTGGCTTCGAGGATTTCGCGGAGAGTGAGTACAATACCCGATGACCAAAGTGCTCTCTGCCAGGCACTTTTGGAGCTGAAGAAATCGAGCAGTCGCGCAACGATGTGGCTCTCGAAGAGATTGACGTTTAGCATCTATTTTGTTAGTGTAATTCTAGGACGTAACGTCCGCGACCTTAAGAGGGCAACCCCCAGTGCGTATGAGCTCCGGCTCAAGCTATGGGCAGCGCCCTCTTTCCCTTTCTTAGTACATTTCGAACATCAAAATTAGTCTCGGCGAAGCGGATGAGTAGCCACCTTTGCGTTCTTCCTTGGGACAAAGACGCTCATCAATACCAATTTCCATCCCTCTATTTCGCTCTGGGGTGAGTTGCGTCATATACCGCCAGCACGTGCTTCATGGAAAGCTGCGTGTAGCGCTGGGTAGTCGAAAGGCGGTCGTGGCCGAGCAGTTCCTGAATGGCACGCAGGTCAGCGCCTTCCTCGAGCATGTGTGTGCCGAAGGCGTGCCGCAGGGTATGCGGATGAACGTCGGGTGATAAGCCCTTGGCCACGGCAATCCTCTTTACGATCCTGCCGACGCTGCGGGTCGTGAGCCGTCCGCCGCGCAGATTAATCAGCAGAGCAGGTGTCACCTTTCGCGTCTCGGCCAGCAGCTTTTGCCTGGCTGGAAGATACATGGTGAGCGCCCGGGCAGCCGAGCCCCCGAATGGGACGTAGCGCTCCTTCTTCCCTTTGCCGCGAATGAGGATGGCTTCGTTAGCGAAGCGAACGTCGTCAAGATTGATTCCAATCAGCTCCGAATTGCGGATGCCACAGCCGTACAACAGTTCCAGCATCAGGCGGTCGCGTTCGGGGAAAGCCGCCAAGTCGGGAATTTTGCCGTCCAACACTGAGTTCATTTCTTCAATCGTCGGCACGCGCGGAAGTTTCTTTGGCAGCTTGGGCGTGGAAACCAGTGCAGCAGGATTCTGCTCCACAACTCCCTCTCGCGCCAGCCAGCGATAAAGCGACCGCACCGCTGCTAGTGCCCGCGCTACGGAACTCTTGCTCAGCCCGCGATCATACAAATGCGATAGGAAGCCGCGAATTCGAATGTGATCGATGCGTTTCCAATCGCTCGCGCCGACGTATGCCGCAAACATCTCCAGATCGCCCGCGTATGCCTTGATGGTGTGCGCGGAAGCATTCCGTTGCCGCAACTCAAGGAGGAAATCGTCGACTGCCTTCTCGACGACCGTTCGCCTCGAAGCCGCTGCCGATCTCATCATCGCTCTTCACCACGGAGGCGCGGAGCCACGGAGAAAACCCGAATCTTGGCTTTCCCGTCGCTATGCGTCTTTGTGATGGATGCTCGCCGCAGCCCCAGCATCTGTGCCCTCTGTGGTTATTCGCTCACCGCGCCTTAGCCCGCGGATGATGTTTCCGGTAAACGGTTTTCAGTCGATCCAAAGCCAGGTGAGTGTAAACCTGGGTAGTCGAGATGTCCGCGTGGCCTAAGATCGTTTGGACGGTTCGCAAATCCGCGCCGCCTTCGACCATGTGGGTAGCGCAACTGTGCCGCAACATATGTGGGCTGGCGTGGCGGCCAGCCGCTTCCGACACCGTTTTCACCACCTGCCAGACGCGCTGACGGGTCAATCTTCGCCCCCACCGGCCAACAAACAGCAATGGTGACGGCTTCTTCGCGCAGAGAACTGGCCTGCCCCGACTCAGATAATCCTCTACAATCTCAATCGCTGACTTCCCGAGAGGCACGATTCGCTCTTTATCTCCCTTGCCCCGGACCAGCACATAGCCCAGATCAAGCTTCAGGTCCTCGATCCGCACGCCAATGATTTCCGAAACCCGCAGCGCCCCCGCATAAAACACCTCCAGCATGGCGCGGTCACGTAATGCAATCGCCTCAGCTGCTTTGCCCTCCCCCGCCGCAACCTTTGGGGACAACAGTGCCGTAACCTCCTGCATGGCCAGTGACTTAGGCAGGATCTTCCACTGCTTGGGTGAATCGATGTTCAGCGTTGGATCATGATCGGCGAAACCATCGAGCAGTAGGTAGCGATACAGGTGACGCAATGCGGAAAGCTTGCGGCTCACCGAGCGACCGTCAACCTGGTTGGAAAAGAGTTGCTGAAGAAAACTGCGAACATCCTCGCGGCGCGCTGTAGTTAGAGTTCGTTGCCTGGGCTGCAAGAAACCGGCGAACTGCCGAATGTCGGATTCGTACGCCTTCACGGTGAGCGAAGCCAGGCCTTTCTCGACCGTGAGGTACTCGAGGAACTTGTTCGTAATTCGCGCGTTGGGGTCTTGCGCCGGCACGCTCTAAGTATGTGGGAGGGGCGCGGGGGCGCAAAGTGCCGAACTCGGTCCAGTACAGAATTCACTGTATTTACTGCGCCATGCTCCGCGAGATAAAAGCCCTAGCGTGGGCGATAGGATGGCAAGTGTGTACCAAGGCCCTCATGCGGATCGCGCCGATGCGGACAGCAGCCCTCGAATTCTGCTCGCAGACGATCACGCGCTCGTGCGGGAGGGCTTTCGCTCGCTGCTGGAGAGGAACGGCCTGCAGGTCGTCGCCGAGGCTGCCGATGGGTTTGAAGCCGTACGCCTTTGCCGGCAATTGGCCCCCGATGTGGCCCTGCTCGATGTGAGCATGCCGCTGCTGGACGGCTTGGCGGCGGCAGAAGAGATCCACCGCATAGCCCCGAATACCCGCTCGGTGATTCTCACAATGCATCTCGATCATCGCTACGCCCAGCAGGCATTGAAGGCGGGAGCCTTGGGGTACGTTCTGAAAACCACGGCGGGCCACGACCTGATCGAAGCAATTCGCCGGGTCAATCGGGGTGAAATCTACATCAGTCCGACAACATCAAAGCTGCTTACGGAGAGCCTGTGCACCGAGTGGACTTCGCCGGAATTGAGCGATCGTGAGCGACAGGTCCTGTTAATGATCGCCGAGGGCAAGAGCAGCAGGCAGGCCGCGACCGTACTGGGTATAAGCGTGAAAACGGCATCGGCACATCGGGCGCGCCTGATGAGCAAGCTTGGCATCTACAACACGGCGGGTTTGGTGCGCTATGCGATTCGCCGGGGATTGGTCATGGCCTAACTGGCCAAAAGAGGCCAGTTTTCCACAGAACGGTCTGAGTTTTGCACAGGTCGTTAGTACTTTTACACCCATTGTTCCTGGAAGACATTGTCTTCCAAATACAGAAAGTACCTCATTGGTGTAGTGAAGCCGAGACGTTATGCTGGGTGCACCGCACTTAGCCGTGTCGATGCGCTGAGCTGGACCAGAGACGAGACCACCCGGACGATCCGGGTGGCTTTTGGGGGGCGATCATGCCAACAGTTCGCATTCTGATAGCAGACGACCATGAGATTGTGCGGCAGGGGCTCCGTGCTTTGCTGGAGAGCCGGCCGGGATGGGAAGTGTGCGGCGAAGCCTGCGATGGATGGGAGGCCGTTAAGAAAGCTGCGGAATTGCACCCGGACGTCATTGCGCTGGACATCGGCATGCCCAACCTGAACGGTTTGGATGCGGCACGTCAAATCCTCCATAACGACCCCCGGCAGAAAATCCTTTTCCTGACCATATACGAGTCCGAACAGTTGGCACGCTCGGTCGCCGCCGCCGGTGCGAAGGGATTGCTCCTCAAATCAGACGCGGGCAAAGACTTGATTAACGCCGTCGACGCCCTGCAGCGAAACTCCATGTTTTTCAGCCAAAGGGTGGGTCCGGTCACTGCCAGCGATCTGCGCGGTAGCCATCGCTCTCAAGATAAGGATGTCTTGACCCGCCGGGAACGCCAAGTCGTGCAGTTGCTAGCGGAAGGCAAGAGTACGAAGGAAGTGGCATCCGTGCTGGATCTGAGCGTCAAGACGGCCGAGACGCATCGCAGCAACATCATGTCGAAGCTGGGCTTGCATTCCGTCAGTGAACTTG
Organism: Terriglobales bacterium; assembly: GCA_035691825.1. GTDB lineage: Bacteria > Acidobacteriota > Terriglobia > Terriglobales > Acidobacteriaceae > Gp1-AA122. The sequence continues at coordinate 4,242 of DASSIO010000049.1, forward strand.
TGTTATATGCAGTTCGCAATAACATTGTGCAGGCGCTCAGCCCGGTGCCGTTGCCGGCGACGAACACGGGGATTCCGGACACGGCAGGAGTTGCCGACCCGTTTCCGGCGCCTAAATAGCTTTATCTCCTGAACCTATCACGGCCACTTCCTGTGCCGGTACCGCGGCAAGAAGGAGGTCCTTTGCTACAATTCCTGGGCATGGGACCACACCAGCCATTTACGGATGTTCCCACCGCACTGGAAGAAATTCGCGCGGGCCGGATGATCGTCGTAGTTGACGACGAGGATCGTGAAAACGAGGGTGACCTTACCCTGGCGGCCGAGAAAGTTACACCCGAGGCAATCAATTTCATGGCCAAGTACGGGCGGGGGCTGATCTGCCTGGCTATGACGGAAGACCGCCTCGATCATCTGCGTATCGGGCCCATGACTGCCGAGAACACTTCCCAATATGGGACCGCATTTTGCGAGGCGATTGATGCCCGCGAAGGAGTTACAACCGGCATCTCGGCTTATGACCGCGCCCGTACGATCCAAGTTGCTATCGATCCAGCGACTCGGCCTTCCGATTTGGCCAGGCCGGGACACGTCTTTCCCCTCCGGGCTCGCAAAGGCGGAGTGCTGGTACGCGCGGGGCAGACGGAAGCGTCCGTAGATCTAGCCCGGCTGGCGGGTCTGGTCCCTGCGGGCATCATCTGCGAGATCATGAAGGACGACGGCTCGATGGCTCGCGTCCCCGACCTGGTTGAGTTTTGTCGAATTCATGACCTGAAGATGCTGACGGTGGCGGAACTCATCCGCTACCGCATGGCAAACGAGCGCTACGTACGCCGAGTGGGTGAGGCGCTGGTGGACACCCGTTTCGGCGAATTCTGCCTGGTCGCATATGAAAGCGAAGTCCATGGGGGCGAGTCGCACGTCGCCATGGTGCGTGGCGATATTGAATCCAGTACCGAGCCCGTACTGGTCCGTATGCACGCGCACTGTCTTATGGGAGATGTATTTGGCGCAACCGGCTGCGACTGTCATCCAAGTATTGAAGGCTCACTCCAAGCCATCGCCACAGAAGGCCGCGGCGCGCTGATCTACCTGCACCAAACTTCCAAGGGATTTTCTGTGGAGCGCGTAGGGGACCGGACCATGCTTGCGTTCCACCGTGACCGGCGCCTGCCATCCCTACCCGAAAGCGAACGCAAAACCCAGCGGGAAATTGGAATCGGGGCTCAAATTCTCTCTGATTTGAAGTTGCGGCGCATACGATTGCTGACCAATCATCCCCGGAGAGTGGCTGCCCTGGAAGGCTTCGGAATCGAAATCGTAGAACAGGTGCCGATCGTCTTCCCTACGATCAAAGTTCGCCAATAACATCATTGCAGGTGACAGGAGGCGTCCCATAACCCGCCGCATCCTCATCCCAACGACCATTGCAACGGTGCTGGTGGTTGGGTTCATCCTTTGGTTTGCCGCCCATTCCGCACGCACGATGCCGGTCAAGCGCTACTCCATGACTGGCCTTGTCGTAAGCGTACAGCCGCAGCCCGGCACCGCACGCGTTCACAATGACGACATGCCCGGATTCATGCGCGCTATGGAGATGGATTACCAGATCACCGACAAGCACGCACTCGCCACTCTCAAACCTGGCGACCGCATAAAAGCTACCTTGGTCAGCGATGGCCAAAACGTCTGGAAGCTCGAGAACGTTACCGCCGCGGCGCCTAAATAATGGAAGTACGTTGGCTCGGGGCAGCCGATTTGATGGCAACTGAAAATTGAACCCTCAGTGTGGCTCCGGCACTTCCGGCCCTACTCCTCCGTATTTGTGAAGCCACTTTAGTTCTTCGCGCACTTTGATCTTTCCGTGCCATGGATTTTTGTCCAGCGAGTGTCCCTCTCCGGGAAAGATGAGCAGCGTGCTTGGTATTCCCAGCGAGTGCAGCGCATGATCGAGCAGGTAGTCTTCCAATACAGCCACGCGAATGTCGGCGGCACCGGCGACCATGTGGGTTGGCGTGGTCACTTTGTTGATCTGAAAAATGGCAGCTTCGTCGTGGTAGCGCTGCGGCACTTCCCACGGCCGGCCACCGAGGAAGTAAGCATCATCTAAGGTCGTGTCGTCGTTGCCCCAGTTCGCAACGTGTTCCACGGCGCCGGCTCCGGTCACCGCTGCCTTGAAACGTGTGGTCTGGGTGATGAGCCAGTTCGTCATGTATCCGCCATAGCTGTAGCCACCCACGGCCAAGCGATTGGGATCGGCAATTCCGTCTTTCACGAGCGCGTCAATGCCCTCCAGGATGTCTTTACCGGGGCGGGACACAATCTGGGGAACAATGCCGAGCAAGAACTTATCTCCATAGCCGGTCGAGCCGCGATAATTAGGCTCAAACACCAGCCATCCCTGGCTGGCCGCCAGCCGATCCCATTGGTACCAGTCGGCTTCAAAATGATTGCCGTCGGCATCGGCCGGACCGCCGTGAATCAAAGTAAACATCGGTAAGTTCTTCTGCTCGAATTTGCCGGGAGGATAAATCAGCATGCCTTCGACCGGAGTGCCGTCCTCTGCGGTCCAGCGATAGGGCTTGCCTTGCGGCAGATCGCGCTCTGTAAATAGCTTGTTGAAAGAGGTAATGGGACGCGCGTTCTGCAAAGAGCTATTGTCGGCCAGATAGACTTCAGTCGGGCGATCCAGAGAAGAGTAAATGAACGCGACCCGCGGCGAATGCTCCGAAGCGGAGAGGCGATCGTAAGTCCCGCTCCACGAATTGACCTTTGAGACGCGGCCAGGAGCTTCAGTGGAGAAAACCGGTACCTCTGTTCCCTGCCGCCCGGCGAAAATCACGGACTTCCCGATGAGCGCATAGTGGTCCACCGATCCTGTGAACTGCTTGTCCCACCGCTCGATCTGCCGCGTCTGCGTATCCACCCAGTACAAATGCGGCTGCAGGTCGCGATATGGACCGGTCACGTCCCCCAGTTCGACGGAAAAAAAGATATGGCGATTGTCGGGCGCCCAGCGCAGGTCGTGCTCAACGGCTTCATTACGCGTCAGCTGAACGGGCGTACGTTGCTCTGGCGTTCCCCTTAAATCGACGGAATAGATTTCAAATTCATCCACCTTCTCCTGGCGTTGGGAAATCGAACTAGTCAGGAACGCGAGCTGGCCGCCGTCGCGCGATACGGCAATCTGTGACACGTGCCAAGGCGTAGCGGCCAGGGGGCGTGAACCGGGTGTAGCGTCGGAGACTTCTTCTTGATCCGCAGGTACATGGGAAGGTGCCCTCTGGTAGCGCTCGATCGCTCCCGCAAAATTGAGCGAAAACAGCATGTCACCCCGCTCGGCGGCGCGATACTGCAGCGTGTCTTTCCACTGCTTCTTGTAGGCGTCCTTCTGTTCTTTAGTCCACGGGATGCGTGTCGCGTAATAGAGCGTGCGCGAATCGGGCGACCATGCGAACGCGTGTACCTCTTCATTGCCTTCCGTCAGTGGGAAAGCTTCGCCGCCATTAACCGCAATTAGGTAGAGCTGATTAATTCCTTCGTTTTTCTCTTCATCTGAGTCCTTAGCGTTCTGGGACTTGCGCTCAGAAAGAAAGGCAATCCATCTTCCATCGGGCGACCACTGTGGCGCAGTGTCATGACCCGACTGCGTTAACTGAGACAACGCGCCGCCACCATGGCCATCATCCCGATAAATCCACAGATCGTGACGGAAGATGCTTTGGTCCCAATCGGCGCGAGCTGTGCCCACTACAACTGAGTTGCCGTCCGGTGACAGCTCGACGGACTCGAACTCCACTGCGTTGAAAAACTCGTCAAGAGATATTTTCGGCTTCTCGGCCGCAAGGAGTGGCAGCGCGATCAATGTGATTACAGCAATAAATAGTGTGTTCTTATTCATAAAAATTTAGTGATGCCTCTGCTGTCCAGCAGTTTGTCAGGGTAAGCGACAGTCGGTCGTCTTTGGTCTTTGGTCGTTGGTTGTTCTTCGTTCTTCGTTCTTCGTTCTTCGTTCTGCATTCTTCATCAGACGTTGTCGGTATGTTGGCTGGCTTTATATCAACAGGGGCAGAATCAAGTCCACTGCTTAGGTATCTTGCGTGACCTGAAGTCAATGCAGTCAGCGTCTAACGAGCAGTTTCTGAGGCCTTTAACGCATCTTCCATGCTCTGACTGGTTCGAGCTTGTGCGGTTTCGATCAGCCGCCAGCCATCATCGTAGTGTTTGAATTGAACCGTGGATGTGTGCACCACTCCTTCCGGAACCAATGCCGCACCCATTTCATTGTCCGGCACCCATTTCCAGGTGAAGTCCACGTCCGCGAGACTGCCGCTACGGCTAACGCCTGTGACTGCAATCAACTCGCGCCGCGCGGTTGTAATCGGAAAATACTGAGATGGTCCTGCATTCTTTGGCAGCAGCGGCTGCACAGTCTCGACTCCAATCGGGGTCAACGCAACATCCCAACATGCAGGCGCCGATGACGTGCTTGCCCGAGCGGCTAGCGATCCTGGCCGCGAAGAGGCAGGCGTGCTGCAAGGTACGCTGACACCGGTAATCCATCCGCGTCGCTGCAGAACCATGTACTCGGGAGAAACGTACTGCTCATTGGATACGATTCCAGTGCGCAGAAAGAACTGCTGGCCGCTTTTGAATGCCGAAGAGTCGTTTATCAATTGCGAAGCCAGCCGGCGCGTGAGGAAGTCGCGCATTGAGCAGCCCGCAAAGACCAGGCACAGCACAGCAAGCATGAGATATCTACTTTTCTGCATTGGCGGAAGCGAATCTACTGGATTGTAACTAGAGGAGAGCGCCGATGTGGCAAAAAAGGTGTGGCGGCGATCTGCCCGTTAAACTTTTCTGCCCAGCGGCCCGGAATTGCAATTCCACATGAGGGGCAGCAACCCTTGGTTGTGAGCCGGTAATCTTCAATCACGTAGCTGTAGCGCTTTATAAGGAGTTCTCCGCAACCGTGGCAGAACGTATCTTCCAGGTCCTCGACCATGCCGGGCAAATTGCCCGCATAAACATAGCGCAAGCCCGCAGCTTTGCCGATCCGCACTGCGCGAAGCAGGTCCTCGGGTTTGGTATCGGCAGGATCGGTCATTTTGTAGTCCTTGTGAAAGGCGGTCACGTGCCAGGGAATATCGGGCGAGATACCAGCCAGGAACTCCGTCAATCCATTCAGCTCGTCGTCGGAATCGTTGAATCCAGGAATCAGGAGGGTCACGATTTCCATCCAGATCCCCATGTCGTGCAGGCGGCGAATCGTGTCGAGAATCGGGCCAATGCGGCCTCCGAGTTCGTGGTAATGACGATCATTGAAGCTCTTGAGGTCAACTTTATAGAAGTCAATCCACGGACGCAGGTAGTCGAGCACCTGCGGCGTCCCGTTTCCGTTGGAAACAAAACCTGTTAAAAGACCGGCAGCTTTGGCTTCTTTGAAGATCGCCACAGCCCATTCGGAAGTGATTAGCGGCTCGTTATAGGTACTGACGAGAACTTTGGCGCCTTGGGCCAATGCATCACGCACCAAGGCTTCCGGGCTCGCTTGCAGCGGCGGCGAGACCGCGCTGGGGTCGCGCAGCGCCTGCGAAGTGACCCAATTCTGACAATACGAGCAGTGCAAATCGCAACCCAACATGCCGAAGCTGTAAGCCAGCGCCCCGGGATAGGCATGGAAAAATGGCTTTTTCTCGATGGGATCACATTGAACTCCGCCTACATATCCCCAGGGAACGTACAGCACTCCGCCCTTGTTGTAGCGCACTTTACATACACCCGGCTGGCCCTCGGGAATGGGGCAGCAGTGTCCGCAGGAATAGCAGCGTACGCGGTTGTGATCCAGCTTTTCGTACAGCTGGGAGGCAGCCTCGCGGACGTTGTCATACACGATGTCGCGCAGGCTAGGCATTCAAGGTTACCGCAATGACTCTATTTTAGCGCTTTGTACATGCAGGAATTGAGTGCAGATTCACTGCTGGGTTGAGGACTGGTGCTCTCGCAGCCACGCATTAGCTTGCTGCTCGGCTTGAACAACCTGGGATCGCGTCATGCGGGAGGTCAGTGCGGCGACGCGGTACTTGCTGGCTTCATCTCCTCCCGCGCGCGCCAGCGCTGACCAGAAGTAAGCCTTCGACAAATCTTGGGGAACGCCGCGGCCCGCCCAGTAGTACGCGCCGAGAGTGGCCTGGGCTACGACATGGCCCTGTTCAGCCGCCTTCTGAAACCAGCGAACCGCTTCGGCGTAGTCCTGATTGACCTCATCCCCCTGTGCGTAGCGGGCCCCCAGCGCGAATTGCGCCGCCGCATCACCCGTAGCGGCAACCCGGCGCAAATCGTCTAAGGTTGCCGGTGGCGGCAGCTGCTTCGGCGGTTCCGGGGCAGGGACGGTGGCCACCTGAGGTTGTGCCGGCGCATTCGGCCGCCGAAGAACGACGTACAGAGATACGGCGAAGGCAATGACAATGGCAACGACAGCGATGCCGATAAGAACGTGCTCTCGGCCGCGAGGAACAGATGCGACCCCGGCTTCCTCGGGAGCGGCTGCTGCAGGAGCTTTGGCGGTAGCCGAGCTGCGATCCAATGCCTCGGCTACCAGTGCCGAAAGGCGGCGCAAGGCGACCAAATCGCCTTCCTCGAACGCGTTTGGATCAGGAGAGAAAACCTCAATCAAACCGACCGTGACATTCGAAGCAAGCACGGGAACAGCGATGATGGACCGAATTCCAAGAGAGCGACAGCTTTCCCGATCAACTCTCGGATCGCTTTCACTGTCATCGCAACGTTGCGCAGTACCAGTCCGAACACACTCGCCGGAAAAACCCGAACCCACATGAATACGAGCACCGACAGGAGGTGCGTATCCGGATGATGCACGACAGACCATCTCGTTGTTGTCGGTTACCGCAATTGCCGCGCCAGCACTGCGCGTGAGCGCTCGGGCACGATGGGCGACGATTGCCAGTCCGCGGCTAAGATCTGGGCCCGCCGCGACAACGTCGGTGCGGATTGCATTGAGTGTAGGAGCATCGGCTACAAGCTGCGGAGCTGCCTCAGCAGCAACATCATCCGCGTGGACTGTAGCGCTCGCGGACCTTCCGGCGCCATCAGTTTCCGCGTCTGTTTGCAGGTTGGCCTCAGCCTGTAGGCCTTTACTGTAGGCCAAAGCCGTCAAAGTATTCAGAAACAACCACGACTTCAGCTGGCGGAGGGAATTGTCAGGCAGCCTGCTAAGCCGAATGCCGCAGCGGCCTGTCTGGTCGCTCCAAATCACCTGGCCGGCGGCATTGATGTAAGTCCTGCTTTCGGGGAGATCGAGGACCAAATTCAAATTGCGATTGATGGCCAGGGCAGTCTTCACCCGGATGCACATGCCGCGCTCGCTGATATCGAGGATCTCGGTCAAATCCAGCACCATGCCGCCGGCGATGCCGTCGAAGCTGGCATACGCAGGACTGTGGACCTTATGCCGGACACTTCGGCGGCGCTCGCCGGACGCCGGAACATCGTCGAAGATCGACAGCGGATAAGTCTGTGAAGCCATACGGGGACGGCTCCCTATATTACCCAACTTGGCGCGCTTGACCAACAGGGGTTTCGGCGGATCGCGCCGAATGCAATACCTCGCAGTGTTTCGCTAACGGGCTTTTTTAAGACGTCGCCCCTCGGAGCCACGCAGTAACAAAAGTTACTTCTTCTTTCGATTTTGCTTGAGCGTGAGTAGATGCATCTCTAGAGTAGCCGCAACCTTAAGCCACTAAAAAGCTGGAGAATTTCAAAAAGCTGGAGACTTTTCGCATGAAATCATACGGCCTTTCCCTGCTCGCTCTCTTGAGCATAGGAACATCAGCGTTTGCAACAGTTAACGTTTCGGCCCCCGCCAACAACAGCACTGTCGCAACCTCGGTTCAATATACCGCTAGCGCGACGACGTCCTGTTCTAAAGGCGTGGCTGCGATGGGCATCTACACTGCACCAAACGTGCTCGTCTATAAAATCAGCGGAGCCAAACTGAACACCACCCTCAACCTGAATCCCAACACCACTTACAACACTGTCGTCCAGGAATGGGACAATTGCGGTGGCGCATCAACGGCCGCAGTTACGATCCATGTAGGTGGAACAAGTGGTACCAGCGGCAAAACCTTCTACAACCTCCACAAACAGAGCGGCTGGAACGGCTACGGCCTGTTGCCTACCTCCTACAACATTTGCGGCAGCTGCAGCCCCAGCGGCCCGCAAGTGACCTGGTCGCGTATTACGGGAATCTCATCGCCTTCAGTGAGCGGAAGCTCAACTCAGCATAATATCGGCGGCAAGACTCAGTACGCCGACGTGCTGTGGAACAATCACCTGATTGGCGACTTCTCCACGCAGGGATTGCCGGACACAAGCAAGACGCTTGTCCCCAGCCTGCATAATTTCACCTACGACGTATATTTCTACGCAAAGAATATCGCTGCCTCGCAAGCGTTGGAGTTCGATATTAATCAGTTCTTCGGCGGAAAGTCCTTCATCTGGGGACATGAGTGCCGCATCGCCGGAGGCCACCAGTGGGACGTTTGGGACAACCCCAATCAGCATTGGCATGCCACCGGCATACCCTGCAATCCCATTAACGGATGGAATCACCTTGTGATCCAGGTACAGCGCACCTCAAGTAACCAGCTGCTATTCAAATCCATTACGCTGAATGGCAAGACCGCAAACTTGAACTACTACTCCAGCCCGACACCTTCCAGTTGGTACGGAGTCACCATCAACTACCAGCAAGATGGGAATTACGCACAAACGCCGTATTCGATCTGGCTGGACAAGTTGAATTTCAGCTACTGGTAGAAACTTCCCAAAACGGGACGAAAAGCACACTGATTGGAGGTGTGCTTTTCTTTTTTCGGCGTAAATTGAAACTGGATGCCTGGCTAGCCGATAAGGCTGGCAGAAGCTCGTGAGCTTGACCGTTCTTATCGTGGATGCTTCGCGGCTACAGCGAAGAGTACAGGAAATCGCTGTGGCCAAGGCGGGCTATTCGGTCATTTGTGCGCTGGATGGCGAAGAAGGGTTGCGCCTGGCACGCGAAAAGTCTCCCGACATCATCATATTGGACATGATGCTGCCTAAGATCAGCGGCCCCGATTTGTTGCATGCTCTCAAGCAAGACAGCCGAACAGCAAGCATCCCGGTCATAGTTCTGAGCGCGCTCTCCCGCAGAAATGCTGACAAGCTGCTCGGCGACGGAGCGTCAGCGTACCTGGAGAAGAGTGAAGTGGCCGAGGATGATGGCGCTCGCGTTCTGATAGCTAAGATTGCCAGCGTTCTCCACCCCGCATGAACTGCTGTGCGGCCAGACCTATTTCCGGCGCGAGCCGCTCTTCTTGCGTGAACTACCGCGTTTTGAACTGCTCTTTCGCGAACTGCTCTTTTTCTTTGAGCTGCTCTTGGTTTGTCCAGATTCGCGGCGCTGTTTGTTGACCGTCCGGGCGGCAATCTCCTCGGCTCTTCCTGACTGGCCACGCTTCTTATAGGACTGTTTGATGTGCTCGTACTGACGCTTGCGTTTGGGGCTCTTCACTCCCTTGGGAGGCATTTCGTTTCCTTTCTTCAGGGCGCGGATAATGAAGATGTTTGTGACTTGTCCGAAGTTGCTTGGACACGCGGAGGGCCAAAGAAGGATATGTAAAGGTCAGAACGCGCGCTTCTGGCGTCGTTGCCACTCCTCGCGGATGCGTGAGTAGCGTGCCGACAGCTGCTCCAATTCCGGGTCAGTGAGGCGCTCGACATCCATCATGTCGTCACGAGCGCCTCCAACCGCTCGAATCAATTCTGCCAATTTCAGATTGATAGCCTTGGAATCGCGGTTCTGCGCGTTCTGAATGAGGAACACAACTATGAAGGTGGCGATGTTCGTCCACGAGTTGATGATCAGCTGCCAGGTGTTGGAAAAATGGAACAACGGTCCGGTAGCCAACCAGACAACAATTGTGACTAGCGCGAACAGGAAAGCCCAGGACGAACCAACCGCATTCGAGCTGTGAGTGGCAAATCTCGAAAACCAGCGCTCCATGTGCACCTCTCGGGGGCTTCGAACTGAGGTTTTAGTTGCGCTGTTTGCCTCGGGGTTTGCCGCACAAGCAACCGCTTGATCTGCCGCGGAGCGCCGCACCGTGTACATTTCGGTCAAGTACCGGACATCTGGACCACCGAGCACACCGGCTTGCTGCATGCGTTTGGGCAATTCGTCCGATTTCAAGAATTGGTTTGCCCTGCTGGCATCCTCCCATTCCATGAGAAGGGTGACATCGTTGGGATCTTCCCGATTGCGGAAAATGCGGCAGCTATGCTCGTCGCACCACGCTGCCAGCCCATCAGGTCAGCACGATCTCGCAAGCGAATAAACACAGTCTACAGTGACTCTGGGGCAGCCCTTATGTGAGCTGTGACCATGCATGTATTCGGCAAAATGATTTAGGATTACGTGTTTCGTTGCCGGAGCGAAAGGAACCGTCCCGTGATCCTTGGCGTACCGAAAGAGTCATATCCCGGAGAGCGCCGGGTGGCGCTAGTCCCACTGGTTATTCCCGCCCTTGCAAAAGCCGGTATCGAAGTCATCATTGAACCGGAGGCAGGGGTCGCGGCTGGATATCCCGATTCGTTTTATACGGACAAGGGCGCCAGAATCGCGGCCGACCGTGCCACGCTGTTCGCCGCTGCCGATATCGTTGTTCAAGTGCTCTGCCACGGGTCGAACGATGTTACTGGCAAAGACGATCTTCACCTGCTGCGGCGAGGCCAGGCGCTGATGGGTTTTCTGAGACCTTTGGGGAGTGCCGATATTGTGCAACAGGTTGCGGACACGGGTGTGACATCGTTTGCGGTTGAACTGATGCCGCGAACCACTCGCGCGCAGAGCATGGATGCGCTTTCATCCATGGGCACGATTTGCGGCTATAAGGCAGTCCTTGCGGCAGCGGACACCCTGCCGCGCATGTTTCCCATGTTGACGACCGCCGCCGGCAGCATCACTCCTGCCCGTGTATTCATTATCGGAGCAGGAGTTGCAGGCTTGCAGGCCATCGCTACAGCCCGCCGGCTGGGCGCGGTAGCCTCCGCTTATGACATGCGTCCTGCCGCAAAAGAGCAGGTGCAGAGCCTCGGCGGGCGTTTTGTTGAACTCCCAATTGAAGCCAAAGATGCCCAAGACGCACGCGGTTATGGCACGGCTCAGGACGAGTCCTTTTATTCGCGACAGCGAGAACTGCTGGGCCGGGTGGTTGCAGAAAGCGACGTTGTGATCACAGCCGCCGTCATCCCCGGTAAGAAGTCTCCCGTGCTGGTCACGGTAGATATGGTGAAGGCAATGGCGCCTGGGTCTGTGGTCTTCGACCTTGCCGCTGAGCGCGGCGGTAATTGCGAGTTGACCGTTGCCGGTCAGACTGTGGTCAGGCACGGCGTGACCATCATTGGCACCATGAACCTGGCCAGTGGCGTTCCCTACCACGCTAGTCAAATGTACGCCCGAAATATCACAGCTTTTCTGCTCCATCTCGTGAAAGATGGAAAACTGCAGCTGAATCTGGAAGATGAAATCATCCGGGAAACATTGCTCACGCGCGATGGAGAAATCGTGAACCGGCGCGTGCGTGAGTTCTTCGGGCTTCCGCTCCCAGTTACAGCAAGCTAGTCGCGTTACCGAATCACTGAGGGAATATGGGTTCGAACTTAATCGACGCGCTGTTTATCTTCATGTTGGCGGCATTCATTGGATTCGAAGTGATCCGCCGCGTTTCACCGCTGCTGCACACGCCGCTGATGTCTCTTACCAACGCCCTCGATGCCATCGCTGTGGTGGGCGCGATCGTTCTGGTAGGGGAGCACAAGAGTACCTTCTCCACGGTGCTGGGCAGCATTGCCGTCATCGCGGCGACCAGCAACGTTGTCGGAGGGTTTCTGATCACCGACCGGATGCTGAAGATGTTTAAGACGAGCCGCCCGGCGAAGGCTCCCAGCAGCACGGCGGGGCCGGGGGCGAAATCCTAATGACCCCGCTCACGAATCAGACTGTCATTGAAGTTATCTATCTGATTGCCAGCATACTTTTTATCCTCTCGCTGAAATGGCTGAGCGCCCCCAGCACTGCGCGCCGGGGCGTGTGGGCGGGCGAGATTGGCATGGTACTTGCCATTGCCGGCACTCTGCTGCACCACGGCATCGTCGACTACAAGTGGATCGCCATCTCGCTGGTGCTGGGCACCATTATCGGCGTTCCCCTCGGACTGGTGCAGATGACGGCGGTCCCACAACGAACTGCGTTGAGCCATGCCTTTGGCGCCCTGTGCGTCACTCTGGTCGGGTCCGCCGAATTCTACTTGCGGACACCAAAGGTGCCGACGTTCATGATGTCAGTTCTTTGCGTGGAGGTGATTCTCGGCTCCCTCACCTTTACCGGAAGTTTGATGGCGGCCGGCAAACTGCAGGAGGTGTTGCCTCAGCGTCCGATCACTTATCGAGGCCAGAATTTCGTCAATCTGACTTTCCTCGGCGTGGCGATCGCGATCGCCGTCTTCCTGGTGATGAATCCGGGAGCCAAGACTTTGTTTCCCGCCATGGTGGGAATTCCCCTGGTTTTCGGCGTGTTGATGATCATTCCAATCGGCGGCGCCGATATGCCGACCGTCATCTCGCTGCTGAACTCGTATGCCGGGTTGTCGGCCGCTGCCATGGGATTCGTCCTCGACAGCAAGCTGCTGATTATCGCCGGCGCACTGGACGGCTCCTCCGGCTTCATTCTTTCCGTGATCATGTCGAAGGCTATGAACCGGTCCTTCACTAATGTCCTGTTTGGGGCGTTCGGGCAGGTTCAACCGGCCGCTGCCGCTGAACAAGAGGCTAGAGCGGTGCGCAGCGCCAGCGCGGAAGAAGCCGCTGCCATTCTCGCCGCTGCCAATAAGGTGGTAGTGGTTCCGGGCTACGGCATGGCCGTCGCTCAGGCCCAACACAAAGTGCGCGAGCTCTTCGACACTCTGAACAAACGCGGCGTCGACGTTCGTTTCGCGATCCATCCCGTCGCCGGACGAATGCCTGGGCACATGAACGTTCTTCTTGCCGAGGCCGACATTCCTTATGACCGCCTCATGGAAATGGACGAGATCAACGGAGATTTTCCCCAGGCTGATGTCGCTCTCGTGATCGGTGCAAATGACGTGACCAACCCCGCGGCGCGTACGGATTCCGGCAGCCCGATTTATGGGATGCCGATTCTCGATGTGGACAAGGCGCGTACGGTGATGGTGATCAAGCGCAGCATGAACCCGGGATTTGCAGGAATCGACAATCCTCTTTATTACATGGATCGCACGCTGATGCTGTTCGGCGATGCCAAGGGTTTCGTCAACAATATCGTTCGCGAATTGTCCGGAGGCGGACACTGAAACCGGACCCCTTAGTTACATGTAGGGAATAGCACATTGGTACTTGTTTGCTCACTCACCAGCTGGTTCCCTCTCCTGCAACTCATTGCTTTTCACCACACGGGAGAGCCACCCAGAATCCCCTACAGCATTGACCTGACTTTGCAGCATACAGTTTGTCACGATACATGACATTTATAGGAAAGTCAGCGTTACGCTAGTTGGTGTTGCGCATCCAAGGCTCTCAGTATGAGCGCCCGTATTCTTATCGCCGATGATAATCCTCATATCCGGCAGGCTTTGCGTACGCTCCTGCAGGAAAACCCGGAGTGGCAGGTTTGCGGGGAAGCCGTAGACGGCCGTGACGCCGTCGCCAAGGCCCGGCAACTCACACCAGATTTGGTTGTGCTCGATTTCCTCATGCCCGGCCTGAATGGATTGGAAGCCGCACGTGAGATCACCAGCACAGTTCCAAACGCACGTGTGTTGATGTGTACGATGTATCTCTCGCGACAACTGTCCCGCGTAGCTCGCAACTCGGGCCTGCGAGGCGCGATCTCGAAGGGCAGAGCCACACAACTGGCCCGCGGAGTAGAGGCTCTGCTGCGGGGGGAAACCTTCTTTGAGGCCTGAGACACAGGCTCTGAGCGCGCCCTCACCCGGATCACTTACCCGCGGCTAAGTACCTGCCGTACGGCAGTGCCCGGAGACGGCGTACTGCTTCTTCTCTTGGCTGTTTCGCGTAAGATCCTGAGATGGAATCATCGCGCTCAGCTCGTCTGGGCTACATCGACTGGATGCGTGGTCTGGCATGCCTCCTGATGTTCCAGACTCATTGCTACGATTCCTGGCTGAGTGCCACCGCACGAAAATCAAGATTCTTCATGTGGTCGCAGCTAGGTGGAACCCTACCCGCTCCTTTGTTTCTGTTTCTCGCCGGAGTTTCGTTGGCACTGGTCGTCGACAAGCTGCGGCAGCGCGGCAACTCTGCCCAGCAAATCGCAAACACGACTTTCCGTCGCGGTGCTCAGATTCTCGGACTGGGCCTGCTGTTCCGGCTTCAGGAGTATGCGATTGCCTTTCCTTGGGCACCCTGGACCGACCTGCTGCGGGTCGACATTCTCAATATTATTGGGCTCTCGATGATGCTCATGTCAGCCGTGTGCTGGCTGGTTCTCGGTGTGCGCAGTAATGCAAGCAGGCTTCGGCTAACAAGCGCTGGAGCGCTGGTGGCGGCAAGTATCTCCCTGCTGACGCCGCTGATGTGGACAGTGTGGCGGCCCGCTTGGCTGCCGTGGCCAATCGAGTCATACATCAACGGTGTTCACAACCTGGGTCAGCCACAAGCCTGGCTGTTCCCTATCTTTCCCTGGAGCGCTTTTGCATTTGCGGGGCTCGCTGCGGGTTTTGTGCTGCTCGGCAAGTCAGCAACAACAAGTAGAGCATACGCATTCGTGGCCGCAGGTGCGATCGGAGGGGGGACGATTCTCCTGGGCCGCTGGCTGGATTCCCTGCCAGTGCATGTTTATCCGGTATACGATTTCTGGCACACCAGCCCGAATTTCTTCCTGATCCGTATAGGTATTCTGCTCACGATCGTCTTCGTCAGTTACGCATGGTGCCGCTGGGGTTGGGGACAACTCGGCTTCAGCCCCCTGATCCAACTGGGTCAGACTTCCCTGCTCGTATACTGGGTGCACATTGAGTTTGTCTATGGCAGGTTTTCAATTCTGCGGAAGCGGGGTATGACCGTGGGTGGCGCTTCTGTGGGCCTGCTGATCATCTTCCTTTCGATGCTTGCGCTGTCATTGATGAGGACGCGGCTGAAAGGACGTCCTATACAAATCACAAGCTGGTTTCACTGGCGGGCACGCGCAAAGCCACAGGCCGCTTTTTGAATCTGTCCAAAATCAAGGGGCAGCTGCATTTCCGCTGCCCCATTATTATTTGCTTACTGGCAGCCGGGGAATTTGAAGCTGCCGATTTGCGTACTCCAGTTAAAGGTGCCACTTCTCTTCAAATATTCATTGGTGTAGAAAAACGTGCAGTCATCGCTCGGATCAATGCTCAAACCGCTGTAATCGCCCCAGCGATTCAGGTTCGGCAACTGCGAGCCTGCGCCCGCCTTCAGGGTTGTTTCGGCCTCAAGTGTTCCGGCAGCATCGCCGGGAACACGCCCGGTGTATCGCACTCCGGCAAATACATTGGAACTGGAAGCGCTGTAGCCCACGGCAATGTCGCCGGTTTTGTCCATTCCCATACTGCCCATCCAGCGGAAGGTGCTGTCGGGCGAAAATGTTCCTTGCTGGAAAACCGAGAAGCTGCCCGAACCGCTTGGAGCTCTCCTGAGCTCGTACCAACGCACCCCCGTAAACGGATTTCGTTTGGTAGTTCCGACGCGCACAGAATGATTCACCACCAAGGATTCGTGATTGCCTGCAAAATTCCTGTACGCGAGGCGGTACATAAGCCGATCGCCCAGCGAATCCAGTTTTTGACTGGTGTTCGGCTGCTGCACACAGCTGCCCCCATTGCAGGCTGCACTGAAGCTCGCGACGGGAATGTTCGTCGGGCCCGTGAACGTGCTATTCGCCGGCGTGGCAAAATCCACATGGAATCGCCAAAGGTTCAGCGAGTTGGTGCCGAAATTGAGCAAAAAGTTGGGAGTTCCTGCGGGGGGCGCCGAAGTGGTCCCGGTCGCGCCGCTCGCGCCATCCAGATCGGCAGGTAACAGCGAAGCAAAACTGGAACTCAACTGGAAGCAAACCTGGCTAGCCGCAGCGCCGCTCAGCATGGCGCTTCGATTCATCGCACACGCTCTGGCTCCCTGGAGCGTGTTTGTAAACATGTTAAAGGTGAAGTAGTACGCGTCCGGCCACACACCCATCTTCGGGTAGTCGTTGAAATTCGGTTGCTGGAACGCGTACACGTTGTAGGTACCAGTAGCGTCAGAGGTTGTTGAGACTGCCACACACTGGTAAAAGGGCGGACCATTGGTAACTGAAAACTGGCTCAATACCCAGCGCCCCGCCTGCTTGTCGTACTGCGCAATCGGATCTCCATCGTTGTTAACTGCGCAGGGATGCGTCGCCCCTAAAGCCTGAAACAACTGGTTGCCTGCCACTGGGCCTTTGATCAAAGATCCCGTGCTCTTGCTGAATACTGCAAAAGATTCGTTGACCCACTGCACGTATTGCGTCGCTCCCACCGCGCCATTGGGATCGGGCGGAGCCGAGTCGGGAGTAAAACCGTAGTCCCCATTGCCGACTCCGGCAAAGTTCAGGCCGGCTGTCGTAGCCACAGCTGCGTTGTAAGCCTTCTGTAACGCGCCATCGCCCTGAAACGTGGGTTGGCGCGAGGGAAGGATAATGTGCAGCGGCTTTATGCGGTGGCCACGGACTTCAGTATTGGTTGGCAAGTCTCTGACTGGCGGTGAAACCGCGTGTTCTCCGTTGCTGATCTCGGGCCGCATAGATTGACCAAAAGCCGGAAGACTTATCGCTACCGCGAAGACGACCGCGAGCGCCTTCTCCAATGCTATGTCGCTTTTCGAACCATTGCTCATGAGGGAACTCCTTGAAGTCGAGTATGTGGGAAAAAGTAAATAGTTACTGAGTTGGGATAAGCGATCGAACACGCACACAGAGAAACAAAGCGGCGGGCAGCTTAGTCACAATCGCTGCCGAAGTCAAGCTATTTAGCTGCACTTAAATCAGATCTATGCGGGGAAGCTCACCGCTCGCGAAACTGTTCGCCGTCTGCAAGTCGCCGGTGAATTGATAGCGGATGGCGGCTCACTTTGACGCGTATACTGCCCCACTTCCTTGAGAACGCTTTCTCAGTCTTTCGTCAGGTTTGCCAACGCGGCCAACGGCACGCAGCGTGGATCGCGGGAGGGAACCGGGCGTCAGCAGACGCGCTATCTTGCATGATGCCAACCCACGATGGAAGTGATTGCCAGCACTCGAGTTCTTCGCGATCGGCGCTGCATCGAGTATCTATGTTGCAGCATCCAACCCTTCATGAGCTACCTCGAGAGGTTCGATAGCGAAATACTATCGTGGCCAGAAGTGTCCTCGCACTCTCACCGGTTCGGAGGTAGAGAGTTTCGCTTCAGAAAGGCGGAAATCGGGCACATTCATCGAGGTGGAACGCTTGATATTCCATTTCCGCGCGCCATTCGAGATGCGCTTCTTTCCGACGGTCTCGCCCAGGAACACCGGTGGGTGCCGAATTCAGGCTGGGTCACATTTCATGTTCGCGAGGATAGAGACGTGGAACGCGCGCTGTGGCTGATGCGTCTTTCCTACTTGCGCTATGTCCTGAAGACAACAAGTGAGCCCGAACGCACACTCGACCGATATGCGGTTGATTTGCAACTCGAGCCTCGCTACAAATCGCTGCTCGAGATTTTTATCCGAAGGCCAGTGGCGGCGCCTGTTGGCGGAAATCGCTGACGGCGTTCGCATTTTGAGGTTCTACCAAGCCCTGCCGAGGCGCGCTTATCCTTATCTGCGTGCGCAGCAAGAAACCTTTTGCTGGTTTCGCGCAACGAATTCTGATAGCCAGTGCTGGTAAATCAGCCCGGCCAACTCGGGGGCGGCGCGCGGGTCAACCGTGGGTTGTGCCTCATGCGACTCACGGAGGTTAAGTTGCGCAGATTTGTGCTGTTTGGTTTCTTGGCGTTGCTTGCGGGATCTGCTTTCGCGCAGAAGAATGACGTCGCCCTGACCGGTGGCGGATATTTCGAGGTTACGAACCCGCTGAACCTTGGCGCTGCTTGGGCACTGGAGGGCAGCTATGCCCGGCGAATCGCGGGAGTGCCCATGCTTGCAGTCTCGGCGGAGTTGCCCGTGGCCGGCTCGTTCAGTTCCTCTATCCCGACACTGAGCGGACTAAGCATCGCCAGCAGCTACAACTCGCTTTTTATCACGCCGGGGGTCCGGGTGCGCCTCGCCCCGTCTTTTTTCATCTCGCCCTACGTCGCCGCGGGAATCGGGTACGCACGTTTTAACAAAACCTTGTTTACCGGTGGAACCCGGGCCAACAGCACTGCCGCCTTCGATATTGGTGGGGGACTGGACTTGAAGGTCTTGCCCCATATTAGCTTGCGGGGAGAGATTCGGGATTTCAATTCCGGTGGGCTCGACCTGCCAAGCCTGGCCACAACCCTGGCGACAGGCCGCCAGAACAACCTCTTTATAACCGCAGGGGTTGCGGTGCGCTTCTGACCGGGTTAGCCAACCTTGTGTAAAGCACTACTACCTTGAGAGACACGGGGAGCAGAGTCGCAGCGGAACGGAGCCGCAGTCTCCTACTTCGCGACTACCAGATTGTTTTTCACCGAGAAGACTCCCGGCACACCGTTGGCGCGTAAGAAGGCGGTGTTTTTGTCGGCCTCATTGTCGACGACACCCTCCAGCCACGCGTGGCCGTTCTTGACGATTATGCGGATGGGCTTGACGGGCGGCATTGCATACTTCTGAAGCGAGGGAAAACCATAAATGGCGCGGTAGAGCTGGAGCCGGAGGCGGTCGTCCATGGGCGACGGGGGAAGCACGTCGATTCGGTTGTCGATCTTCTCGACGCCCTCGATGCGCTTGACCGCATGCTCCGCATCGGACTTGAGGCTAGGACGTGTGACCGCACCCCCAAGCATGACGTTGTAGCCGTCTACCTTGTAAGTAAGGTTATCGAAGACGCCAAGATACGGCAGCATGAGCAGCTCATGGCGAACTGCTTTTGCAATGCGCTGCTGAGCTCTGGCCGAGGGTTTACGTTGGGCGCGGGACGAGGTCGAGAACAGCATCGAGACTAGACATAAACCAAACGTCAGCAGCGGACTGGGCTTGTGCGTCACTGCAACCTCCTCGTCGGCGTCCATGACACTCTACAAGTCGAATGCCATGTCTCGCAAAAGCAATAAACAGAGCTGGGACAGGTCTCAACACCTGTGAAGGTTCGTAAAAGCAGCCGGTTACCTTCGTTCTTTATACGGAACACCTGTGCTTTGACCGCCGGACACCTCCCGCTAAGATGCGAGGACTGGAGGTGTACGTATGGCAATTCGCGGGACGGAAGGACTAAGCCCGGAGCAAATCAATTTCGAGGTACAACGGGGCGGGAAGTTCGTGGTGTATCAATACTGCGTTTCCCTGCTGGTGGTGAGTTTCCGGCGCGGCTCGGGCGTCTACTTTGTGCGGTCGGGAGAGAGCCGCGTGCAGCGTGCGTTGCCCTGGATCGCGATTACCTGCCTGGCTGGGTGGTGGGGAATTCCATGGGGGCCAATCTGGTCCATTCAGTCGCTCATAACGAATTTTGGGGGCGGCAAAGATGTGACCGCCGAAATCATGGCGCGCATGCAGCCGGCGAATAAAGCAATAGGAGCTAGGGCATAGAAAGAGTGACTTCCTCCCTGGCAAGGGCGGGAAAGAATGGGTGACATAGACTTCGCTGGAGGAACAGATGAGGCTCTTAGGGATTGTTGGTTGGCTGTTGGTGGCGGGAGCGGTCTTCGCTCAGAGTGCGAGTCCAGCTGAGCGGGATCGAGCCACTATCGTTGAAGTGGCACAGCAGGCAGCGGTCGCCGCGGTTAACTTTCATGTGGGTGACGCGGCAGGATTAAACCGCGCGCGCGCTGACTTCACACCGGAGGGCTGGAAAGACTTCATCAATCACATGCAAGGATTTCTGGACGACCAGGGGGCGCCTACCTTCACTTCCACATTCGTTCCGTCCAAAGATGCCATCGTTGTGGATCAAAAAGACGGCGTTGTTCACTTTCGCATTCCGGGTACACTCACGCAAAGCAGCAATCTAGGCAAGACGACCTATCGGGCTGCGCTTGAAGTGTATGCGTTGCGAGACATGATGATTCATGGTGGCAAGCCCATAAAGATCCAACACCTGGAACAGATCACCTGCCTCGGTGCGTCGACGAATTGTCAGTAAAGCTGCGCTTGAAGCGCCAGCCAGAATGAAGGAACCCAGAAGGGTCTGGTCATCAGCGTCACTACCGCACGACGCCTTCCAGCGGCGAACTGGCGGTCGCATAAAGCTTTTTCGCCATGCGGCCGGCCAGATAAGCTTCGCGACCAGCGAGTACGGCGTGCTTCATAGCCTCGGCCATCAGGATCGGGTCTTGGGCATTGGCAATGCCAGTGTTCATCAGGACGGCGTCGGCGCCGAGTTCCATGGCAATGGCGGCATCAGAGGCCGTGCCTACCCCGGCATCGACGATCAACGGAACTCCGGTGATGACCTCGCGCAGGATACGAATGTTGGCGGCATTCTGAATACCCAGGCCGCTGCCGATGGGAGCGCCCAATGGCATGATGGCGCTGGCGCCCGCATCGAGAAGACGCTTGGCGAAAACAACATCGTCGGACGTGTAGGGTAGGACGGTGAATCCTTCTTTCACCAAAACGCGAGTCGCTTCCAGTGTAGCTTGCACGTCGGGATAGAGTGTGGCCTGGTCGCCGATCACTTCCAGCTTGACCCATTCAGAAAGCCCCACTTCCCTGCCCAGGCGTGCGGCGCGGATGGCCTCGTCAGCGGTGTAGCAACCGGCTGTGTTGGGCAGCAGGAAATATCGATTGGGATCGATGTAGTCGAGCAACGACTCCTTGCTGCGGTCGAGGTTGACGCGGCGGACGGCGACCGTGACCATCTCGGCGTCGCTGGCGTCCAGGGCGCGCGCGGTTTCCTGAAATGATTTGTACTTGCCCGTACCTACGATCAGGCGCGAGCGAAAAGAGCGGCCAGCGATGACGAGGGAGTCCATGGGGAATATTGTAATCAAGCGGCCACGGATTTACACGGAGGGCACGGATGGTCGCAATGAGTGCTATTGGCAATTTTCGACAGTTAGCTTTCTTGCATCGGCGGAAGCGTGGTACGGCAAGCCGCTTGAATTGCGATCAATGCCGCCCAGATTTCAGCCATATCAACAGGAACATACCAGACAAGGGGAATGCGTCCGACTCTTACAAGTACCGAGAAACCGACTATTGCATGCAACAGAACAGCACCTGCAACTACTGCCCAGAGCTTCGGTTTTGCCCATAAGGGCCGTGCGACTTTCAAGGTGTACCCAAATACGAAGAGCGCGTTAAACGCGAACCCAATCCACTTCGGTTCAATCGGCAATTTGTCCGGCCCGTAGGCTGCTAAGAGGACGATGCCGACCACCAATGCAATACCGATAGCAACATAAGCGAGCCAGTCCTTGATGGCAGCAATTCGAGAGCCAGGTCGAGTTAGGAACCTGTGAACACACCAGCAGATTAGGGCGACAAAGACGGTCCAAAACCAGACCAAAGGTGGCGTAAACCATTCCATACGGGAGGATTTTAATTGAATGTGACTGACGAAATCATCCGATAGGGTCAGGTGCGCTGCTTATTCGCCCCGCTTCTCTGACACTGACGACCTCATAGACGACATTTTGTGAAGCTCAAGTCTTGGTTGTTACGCATTATCCGTGCACATCCGTGGCCAGAACTTCGGTTTCTGCCTGGCTGTACAAGCGGTCGATCTGCTCCCGGTAGCGCTCTTCGACCACGCGACGGCGGAGCTTCATGCTGGGCGTAAGGAGACCATTTTCGGCGGTGAACTCGTCGGGAACGACGATCACTTTTTTCATTTTCTCAAAACGGGCCAGGGTTTGGTTCAGGTCGGCAACAATGCCGTGATAAAGCGCCTGCACGCGCGGATCGGCAACCAGGCCGGCGCGCGAGGTGAACCGAATCTGGTTCGCGCGAGCCCAGTCTTCCAGCAAAGGGAAATAGGGGACGAGCAGGACGGCGGGAAATTTCCGTTTGTCACCGATAATGACTGCCTCGGCGATTAACGCGTTGTGCCGGAGCGAGTTCTCGATGGGCTGAGGCGCGATGAACTTGCCCCCGGAGGTTTTGATCAGGTCTTTCTTGCGATCGGTGATGAAGAGAAAACCGTCTTCATCGATGTGACCGATGTCGCCGGTTTTGAACCAACCGTCGGTGAAGGCGGCGCGAGTGTCCTCGGGACGCTTCCAGTAACACTTGAAAACCGAAGGACCGCGCACAAGAATTTCGCCGTCTTCCGCGATGCGCACTTCCAGGTTGGCGAGCGGCTTGCCTACGCTGCCGATACGATGAGCCTCGGGGGTATTGACGGCGATGACGGGTGAGGTCTCGGTTAAACCGTAGCCCTCGTGAATGCGAATGCCGATGTTCGCGTACCAGTCGGCCAGTTCGCGGCCCAGCGGCGCTCCGCCCGAAATAAAAATTTCAACCTGACCGCCGAACCCGGCGCGCACCTGGGAAAAAACGAGCTTTTTTGCCAATCGCCAGCTGAGGCTGTCTGGTTCCCTGCCCGCCAGGGTCGCCGCTTTATGCCGGAGTCCGACTGAGAGGGCCCAATGGTAGATGGCGCTCTTGGGGAATGACTTCGTCTTCT
>DASSIO010000050.1:0-4463 GCA_035691825.1 Terriglobales bacterium
CATCGCAATCACCTGCATGCGCGAATGAAAATCACACCCTATAATGATCATGTCTCGGTTCCTCCTTGCTGAGAGTTCCTGACTTTCTTGGCAATGCCAGTTTACTCTCCCCATCGAGGAACCGACGACCTTATGCCATCAAAGTTGTGCGCGAAGCGCATTACTCTGCGGCTCTTTTATCGATGCTAAAGGCAAGATGCCGCACAGTTAAAGAACAACTCCGCGCTAGACGGCCTGTTTGCGGCGTTTCAGCGTGACGCCACGGCGGCTTTGCCGTTGAGGGCGGTGAGGTCGGTGTCGATAATTTTCTCAAACTGCGCCGAGGGCACCGAACCTTCCAGATAGCTGCCATTGATGAAGAACGTTGGCGTTCCCGTCACTCCGGCCTTTCTGCCCGCGGCAACGTCCTGCTGGACGGCAGCCTTATACTTGCCGGATTTCAGGCACGCAGCGAACGAGCCGCGATCCATGCCCAGGCGGGCGGCGGTTTCGATCAGATCGCGTTCCGTCAGCTTCGCCTGATCGGAATACATGGCGTCGTGCATTGGCCAGAATTTGCCTTGCGATTCAGCACAGCGGGAAGCTTCCGCCGCGGCTTCGGCGTGGGCATGGATGGCTGAAAGCGGAAAGTCGCGGAAGACCAGCTTCACCCTGCCCTCATATTTCTTCAACAAATCAGCGAGCGTGGGCTCGACGCGTCCGCAGAACGGGCACTGAAAATCTCCAAATTCGACGATGGTGACCGGCGCAGCGGGGTTGCCCTCGACGCGCCCGGGGTCATCGGGCCCAAGCTTGACGGTGGGCGGCTGCAGAAGAATCGAGACGTTTTCCGCGGTCCGCAAAGAATCCGCGTACTTCTCGCGGGCCTGCTGGACCTCCAGGGCCTTCACAACCTTCGCGAGCTGCGGCTCTATTTTCTCGAAGGGCTCGTTCACCTGATTTTTGACCGCGAAGTAATAGCCCTTCACCTCGGCTTCGGCGGGCTCGGGAATTTTCGAGTCAACCTCTTTCTGGTAAAGCTGCTCGACGGTTATCCCTTGCTTTTTCGCTTCATCTTCCACCAGCTTCTTGCGAATCAGCGAGTCCAGCGCGTTGCTTTCAATCTTGTATTCTTCCTGGTGGACTTTCAGCATTTGCGCCGCGGTTGCGTCCTCGAGGTCCTGCTCATAGATCGGTTCGCCCGCGACCGTGGCGATGGGCGCAGCGCCGCTTTCGGCCTTCGCGCCCTCCGCAGGCAGGGGACAGGATACCGGTTCCAGCGCGGGGCGTTTTGCCTGCGCATCGTTATGGCCCGAGCGGCTTTGGCCAAATGCCCAGGGGGCGCACGCAAGCGCGAGCCCGAGGCAAAAAATATTTCTTAGTCGTAATCCCATGATGCGAGGTTATCTCCATTCCGCCCTTCGATCCCGCCGAAACTTCCAGGCTGCGAAAAGCGATCTATCGGGTGAGAACCGCTCCCCGGCGCGGCGGGCCGGGGAGCTGATTCTGCTTGTTGCGGGTTGGGCGGGCCGGTCACTGGACCGTGATCGAGCCGCTGTTGTTAAAGACTTTCGTCTGGGTTACGGTGAGGGTGCCCGGACCTTCGCAGGCCGCCACGCTTGCCTTGCCGGATGTGTTGGCCCCGATCAGGCTCCAGGCAGCATTCACATTGTAGTTTCCGCCCGGGGCGTTTACGACAAAGTTGTAGGAATGCGCCGAGAGGGTGCTGAGAACCAGATCAAAGTTGCAAGCCGTATTGACGCCCTGGCAGAACCCGTTGACGCAGGAATATTGGTCTCCGGTGTTGGGTGTGCCGTTGAGGTTTGCGCAGTCGGTGTCAACCGTGCAGGCCTGTGTTGTGGTGATGGCCGCGCACTCGGAAAGCTGGCTGAACAGCCCGCTGCTGATCTGCTGGAAGCGCTGGTCGTAGACCACGCACCCATTCGAGTTCCCGCCGAGCACCCGCGCGTTGGTCGCAGGCGTGCCGTCGGCGTTGGTGACCGAGACGCAGACCTGGACCCCGACATCCGCGCTCGACGTGCTGACCGTTGTGTCGATTTTGGTGTCCGTAAAGAGCCCCGTCACCAGCGAAGGCGTGACCAGCAGCGCCAGCCCGTTGGCGTTGGAAACCTTGATGGGTGCGTTGAGCATTGAAATGCAGCCGGGCTGCCCCACTCCGCCGCAGTTCGAGTTGAGCGCGCCCGTCGAATCGTTGAGCGTACAACTGTAGTTGAGGACTCCTGAGCTAAAGTTGCCGCTGCTTTGTGCAAAGGCTGCTCCGGCCGTGAGCCAGAGAGCACAGGTACATCCCAAAAGCGCTACTGTGAGCTTCTTCATGTTCGTTTCTCCTTGTTCGGTCCGATCGATAGTACTTTGGGACAGAGATATGCCGCGCCTCGACGGCGCGACACGAAAAAAGTGCTTGCGGTACACACCATTTGTGAAGGGCGTTCTCCGGAAAGTTTTGTCGGGCGGTTGAGAACTCCGTGCCCGAGGCGGGGTTGATCGAACATCAAGCGGGTACGCTCCGACGAAGTATTTTTTTGGCAGGAACCGGGTAGCGATAAACGCAACCTGGCAAAACAGGCCGTTAGGCGATGTTTCCGGACCAGCAACTCTGCACCAATGGATGCAGCCCCTCCCCATGAACGAGCTGCTTACTAGGAAGTAACGTGTGCATTCTGTAACGAAGCGGAGCTCTTGTCAAGCAGTTTTTCTGTAGCTGCCGCCAGCACATTCTAACTCCCATTGAATTAACGCCGAAGCCATCGTTGTGGCCATCGCGCAGCGCGAAAGCCCTTGCGGCGCGGAGATGATTTCATCGTCTGCCGCGCCCATGATTGAATGTGCGGCCGCCGCTACCAGGAGGGCGGAGCTTCAGCTCCGACATTGCACGCGCCTGCCGGGATCTTCCTCTTCAGCGGCTGAAGCCGGTCTGCTAGCTTGTTGCTTTTGTCAGACCTGAAGGTCCGACCTCCTGAATTTCCCGGGCGCGCCACCACCAGGAGGTCGGAAGCAAAGATAAGGATGAAGTGTGAAGGATGAAACAAAACCAGCGACGAGCAGCGTTGCAGGGCGCGCGTGCCACAAACTCGAGTGGCATGGCCATCCTGACCATGCTTTTCACGGGCAAGGTGCCCGCGGGCTGGCGCAGACATCGTCGTCGGATGTCTGCGGGCCGCGCCGCGCGCGGCACCTGAATGTTCAGCAAAAAAAGCACGCATACATTTCGGAAGACAGGATGCACGCACGACCCGCCAGACACCTCATATATGGATGCTTTTCAGCACTCTTGCCCGACGTTCTTCCTCTTCGATTTGTCTACGCAATGCCTCTCGTTCCTCTGCTTGTTTTTCCTGCTGTGCCCGCACTAATCGCTCGCGATATGCAACATTTGCCTGTTCCACGTAGTTCTTAAAGTGATTTGCAACCGTTGGCGCCGAAGTTTCTATGATAACTGGAACTATGGCAGCCCTGCCGCTGAAGGAAAACTTGTCTGGCTCAGCCCCGCCTATCGCTGAGTAGTTTCCAAGGGCCAGGAAGGTATTAATCCAGTTAGGCGGAGGGGCGGCACTGAGCATAAAGACCAATCTACCATCTCGATAATCCGCCGCTCGCTCTGCTCGAATTGGGTCTCCCACGAAAGGATCGTCGATTTCTGATTCGGGGATGACCCGCCTTTTAAGCTGGCTTAGCTTTTGCTGAGTGATAAATGCATTGCCCTTTCCGATCAATTGGTGTTTGACGCGATCGATGGTCGCGAGGCGGGCGGATGGGTCTTGCTGGATCATTTGGTCAACTATCTCATCTAGATAAGAAAAGTCTTGGGCAACTTCTGATATACGGTGAAATCCGGTCCCCTGGGGAACCTCGCCCGTGAACAGCTCATTAAGCATTAGACCAAGTGCATAGATGTCGGTTGCTGCGGAAATATTTTGGCCACGAATTCGTTGCTCAGGCGCAGCGTATACGAAATTTGCCAAGCGCTCATCATTGCGAGTTTCTACAGCGGTTATCAGTTCCTCTTCCTCGAATCGTGCGATTCCGAAATCGGCGACTACTAGGATACCCCCTCGTTCGTCGAAAAGAATGTTCTCAGGTTTTAAGTCTCTGTGGCACACATTCAATAAATGTGCGGCTTCTACCCCATCCAGCACATGTCCGAAGAAAGGGAGCACATTAGCAGGTTCAATTCGCCCTTGTATAAGCTTGCGGAGAGAGGTCGAGTAACACGGCATTACATAAAATGGTTCACTCGCCTCGGTGAGACCGTGGTCGACGATGCGAATAATGTTTTTGTGGACCTCTTTGGCGCAGAAGTGGATTTCGTTTCTGAACCTCTTGAGCATACTCCGACTCGCCCGACCTCGATCCAGGACCTTTAATGCATATACATGACCGTCAGTATCGGCGGCGCTGTAAACCGTTCCGGCACCACCAGAGCCCAATTGCCCACCAATCTCATAAGTTTCGAAAGCAGTCTC
>DASSIO010000051.1:0-61879 GCA_035691825.1 Terriglobales bacterium
ATCTTCTCCAGTCCACATTCAGGCAACAACGTCGAACAATAGCCCGGTCTCCGCCATGCAGATCTACGTCGACAATGTGGTGCGTTATCAGACTAGTGGTGGTTCGCTCGACACCTTCGTGCCCATCACTTCCGGCCAACACTTCATCGTCGTTCAGTCGTGGGACAAGGCAGGAGGTATTCACAAGCGTAGTCTCGCCGTTTCGGTGCAGTCGCAAGCTATCGTCGTAAAGACACCTGCCCCCAATGCCGTCTCGGCGTCTCCCCTAGCCGTACAAGCAACGGGCACCGGTAGCAGTTCAACCCAGAAGATGCAGGTTTATGCCGACGGAACCTTGAAATATCAGGTCAGTGGCGGTGCGGTAAATACCAGCCTGTCCTTGCCGCTCGGACAGCACAATATTCTGGTCAAAGCATGGGATCAGGCAGGAGCCGTGACGCAAAACAGCTTTGGCGTGAGTGTTCAGACGCCCTCGATTGCCATCAACTCGCCGGCCGCGAATGCTTCCTTGTATTCCCCAGTCCAGATTCTGACCTCTGCCAAAGATCCCAATCCGGTAAAGACTGTCCAACTCTTTTCCGACAGTAGTCTCATTTATCAGGTGAGCGGCAATGGCATCAGCGCACCGGTTGCGATTGGTGCCGGGGCGCACGCCCTCACGGTCCAGGCGACTGACTCCGCGGGCAAAGTCTTCAAGAAGTCGATCCCAATCAATATCAAGCCCGTGATCGTAACCGTGTCGACGCCCGCCCCAAATTCGATGGTGAAATCGCCTGTGACGATCAAAGCCTCCGTCCCCTCTGCCAGCCCGGTCTACGCAATGCAGATCTATGTAGACAATGCGGTAAAGTACACCGTCAATGCGCAGACCGTGAATACGTCGTTGGGCATGACTTCAGGAAAGCATTTCCTCGTCGTGAAGGCCTGGGATATAGGCGGAAGCACCTGGACGACAGGGTTCAACATCAACGTGCAATAGGCGGGGTCGCGTTCTCTGATGTGGGGACGGGCGTCCTCGCCCGTCCAAAAGACACTACGCCAAGGGATTTGTCCAACGCAGGCCGGGGAATCGTGCGAAGTCGCGATCCGTTGTGTGCAGCACGCCTCCGTGCTCAATCGTCATTGCCGCCAAATGAGCGTCGCTGACCAGAGCACCCGCGGCCTGCCCTTCAACGATCATGTGTCGAAACAAACCCCAGTGACGTTCCGTTGGCGCGAGGGTCCTCACGTTTGGCTGGTCGACCCAAAGCGTTGTAATTCCTATCGCCTCCTCCACCGTAAAACGCTGCCCGGGCAATCGCGGGTGGGTCATGATGCGCAGAAACGCTGAGATCACCTGCCATGGCAACCCAACCGGTTCCGGCTCAGTAAAGATGCTTTCGACCCAAGCCCGCGCCTTCAGGTGATGCTGAGACCCAGTGTCGTATGCATAAAGGAGAATGTTGGCATCAAGCACGATCACCGGTGAGTCGGCCCTTCCACAGCTTCCAACAACTCCTCTACGTTGTCGTACGTCAGACCGGGTGGAAGTCCAAGTTCTCGAGGCGTGACTTTAAATGATTTTCGGGGCAGGTTTTTGGTCATGAGTCCCACTCTGAGGAAGTGGTTCACAACCTGTTTGAAGGGCGCGCCAGAACGTCGTACTTCCTGCTCTAACAGCCTGGCTACGTCCTCTTCAAGGGATAAAGTCGTTCGCACATCATGATGATACAGTTATAGACATCATGATGTCAAAAGCAAAAAACGTCCGTGCCACTAGATAGCGTAAGTTCTATTTTTTCAATTACTTTCGTATCCTAAACCTCTCTCCATCGCGGAGCCGGATTCAGCCCAGGGGCCCCGCAACGCCATCGTTTGTCTATCCCCCTGCAATGGCTCCGATGACGATGAACGGCTCTTTCCCCGACGCGACCGCCTCCGGAAGTGGCGTATCGGGCGACTCGTGTGATAGGTCCTCCTCGCACGCAAAGAATCGCAAAAATGCTCGCCGCTGCTGGGTGACGTGATCGCGAATCGCGCCCTGCAACATGGGATACCGCATCTCCAGGGCATCGAGCACGGAGCGCTGCGTCACTTGCCCGTGGACTTCGACGGTCACCTCAGGACCAACGTGTGCCAGAGTCCTCAAATGGAATGGAAGCGCCACCCGGATCATGGCAACGTCTGCACCTCGACCGATAGCACTGCAGGAAGGTCGCGCACGATCGGATTCCAGCTATCGCCAGCATCCGATGACGCGTAAACCTGCCCGCCTGTGGTGCCGAAATAAATCCCGCACTTGTCGAGTGAGTCGACGGCCATGGCATCACGCAGGACGTTCACGTAGCAATTACTCTGCGGCAGCCCTTTGGTCAACGGCTCCCATTCGTTGCCTCCAGTCCGGCTGCGAAAGACCCGCAGCCTACCTTCGTGCACATAATGCTCCGAGTCGCTCTTGATGGGCACGACGTAAATCGTGTCGGGCTCATGCGCATGGACGTCGATAACGAATCCAAAATCCGTCGGCAAATTTCCGCTGACCTTCTGCCAGGAATCGCCGGCATCGTTGCTGCGCATGACATGCCAGTGTTTCTGCATAAAGAGCACACCGGGACGCGAGCGGTGCATAGCAACGTGGTGAACGCAATGGCCAATTTCTGCGGTCGGATTAGGGATGTACTGTGAATACAGGCCCTTGTTGATCGGCTTCCAGGTCTTGCCGCCATCATCGGTGCGGAATGCTCCTGCCGCTGAAATGGCAATGTAAATCCGCCCCGGATCTTTCGGATCCAGAATGATGGTGTGCAGGCACATGCCCCCTGCTCCCGGCTGCCACTTGGGACCGGTGCCGTGGCCGCGCAATCCCGGAAGTTCGTGCCAGCTCTTTCCACCATCCGTGGAACGGAACAAAGCAGCATCCTCAACCCCGGCATAAACCGTGTTGGGATCAATCAACGACGGTTCCAGGTGCCAGACGCGTTTAAATTCCCAGGGATGCTGCGTGCCGTCGTACCACTGATGCGTAGTCAGCGGTTTGCCGTGTTCGGGAGAGGTATCGTATACGAACTTGTTGCTCTCCCCCTTAGGCCAGCCCCGCGCATCGGTAGCGGGCCCCCCGGGTGGCGTGCCCGGCTGGTGCCAGGTCTTGCCGCCATCATCCGACCGCTGAATGACCTGTCCGAACCAGCCGCTGTTTTGTGATGCGTAGATGCGGTTAGGCTCAGCTGGTGACCCTTTGAGGTGATAAACCTCCCAGCCCGTAAAAAAAGGACCGCTGACGTCCCATTTCTCGCGTTTGCCGTCCGCACTGAGAATGAATGCGCCTTTACGAGTGCCAACCAGTACACGTACTCCACTCATCGTGGGATTCCCTCCTCAACTATTGGTTTTAAGAACGCTGTTCAAAAACGCGCGCTTGATCATCGCGACTTGCGCGATCACAGGTTACCCCGCATATGCGCGCTCGAGGCCGGCGATATCGATTTTGTCCATTTGCAGCATCGCTTGCATTACGCGCGTCGACTTCTTGCGATCGGGATCGCTCATCAGCTTTCCCAGTGTCATCGGAATGATCTGCCAGGACACGCCGTACTTGTCCTGCAGCCAGCCACAGCGATCCTTGCGCCCACCCTGAGAAAGCTTTTCCCAAAGATCGTCCACCTCTGGCTGAGTTTCGCAGTTCACCAGAAATGATATCGCCGGTGTGAATTTGAACTGCGGACCTCCGTTCAACGCCGTGAATTCCTGGCCGTTGATTTCAAAAGAGACCACCATGACGCTGCCTTTAGGACCGGGCCCGGCATCGCCGTAGCGGCTTACAGTTTTTATTCGTGAGTTCTTGAAGATGGAAACATAGAAGTTTGCGGCTTCTTCAGCCTGCTTATCGAACCACAGAAAGGGCGTGATGCTTTGCATTGTACTTCTCTCCAAAGAAGCGAATCTTCAACACTACTTTCGGGTCATGGGAATAAGCGCGCAAACGCCGGCATTGCGGCCATAGACGCCCGCCCAGACCAGAACGCCAATGACAACGGGGAATAGGAACCACGGGCTTTGCGCGCGAACCATAGTTGCCGTTGCCCCGCCGAGATATCCCGTCAACAGAATGGCCCCGAGCACAGAAGTGCGTGGAAGGGCGTATAGAACGACACAGCCAAGCAGCGCCAGGCCAATCGGGAATATCACACTAGGGGAATAGCCGAGTTGCGCCGATCCTTGGACCGCACCGGGCGTTCGCAGCAATTTCACACTGGAATCGAACAACATGAAAAGAGCCACCAGAGTGCTGATGACGCGTCCTGCCCAAAGCATCTTCTTGCTGGCAGGTGCAGGTAAGGTAGCGGACTGCATGATGCCCCCTCGGGTAGTAATGTCTGATGTTAGATGGCTCGCGCTCGATTACCCCGCGCTTTCGCAATTGATCATCCACGGGATACCGAAGCGGTCGGTAAACATAGCAAAGCGGGCAGCCCAGAACGTCTGCTGCAAAGGCATGGTTACGTTGCCGCCGTCCGACAGAGCCTTGAAGACGCGCTCGGCCTCGGCGGGAGTTTTTACATCAATGTTGACGGAAAAGCCTTGAGGCTTTTGGTAACGATCCGGTGGAGGATCAGAGCCCATCAACACCCTATCGCCAACATCGATTCGCGCATGGATAATCTTTTTTCGCCACTCTGGCGTTATCATGCTGGCCATAGGCGTTCCGTCGAACGTCATCATGGCCTGGATCTTTCCGCCGAGGCAGCTTTCGTAAAACTTGAACGCGGCCTCGCACTCACCCTTGAAATGAAGATATGGACTGAACTGCATAGCGGTCTCCTCGATTGAGCTATTTGCTGATATGAGTCGTTCGTCCGGCGGCCACCCCAGCTGCCGGGCACCGATATTAGTTCTTCGGAAAGCCAGGATCGGCTTTCACTTCCAGAATCTGCTTGGTGTGACGTTCGCTATGAGCCGCAATAAACAAGAGCCACTCATAAGCGTCCAGTGGTTGGCCCAAGGGCGGACCATTAACCACGTGGGCGCGCAGGTCAGGTGTAGTCTTCAGAAACTCGATGGTGTTGGCCCGGCTCTTGAGAAAGTGATCGAGGGTTTCGGCCGGTGTCCAGCGGCCGGTAGGTACAAGCGGTTCGGGAGCTTTCGCCTTGTGACTCCGATCGGGAAGAGTCGACAACACCAGCTTGTCGATTTTCGCAGTGTCGCGATCGGCCGCCCCTGCTGGCGCCTTCATAATTTTTTCCCGGGTGTTCTGGAAAATAAAATCTTCAGCTAGCGCGATATGTTCGAGGGTTTCGGCCACCGACCAGCGATCCGGCGCCGGCTTGAACTTCATTTGAGCGTCGGAAAGACCCTTGGTGGCGGCGACTACACCATCACGCGTTTGCTCGAGGTACTGAATGCCGCGATCCCTGTCTTCAGGCGTGAGCGTCTGAGCCAAGCCGGCGCTAGTCAAAAGCAGAATTCCACATAAAACAAAAGAGAGCTTCTTCATCATTTCTGTTCCTTTCTCCAATCACGTTTATCAAGCCTTGGCCCGCGCACCTTTCCGTATCCAAGTTCGCTCAGTCCGATTGCTATCTCCAAACTTGGGCAAGAACGGATTGGGATCGCGCTCCGCCCATCGCCGCCGCACTTCGGCTAGAACCTCCTCGCGGTTGTTAGCCATGTACTCGATCACGGCACTCGGCGCGCCTGTTTTTTCGTGCCTGGCTCCCCAAACCAACACTTCCAGAAGAACCGGCGCCAGATCAATACCTTTTTCGGTTAGCCGGTAATTGAGCTTTCGTCCGTCGGACTCGTCTACTTCCGTGCTGATGATGCCTGCTGCTTCAAGCTTTTGCAGGCGGTCACTCAAGATATTCGTGGCAATTCCCTCGCCCGACTCGTGGAAATCTTTGAACGCGCGATATCCCCTGACCATCAGATCGCGGATGATCAGCAGCGACCAGCGGTCCCCAAAGACCTCCAGCGAAATACTTACGGGACAGCCGGACCGGTGTTTGGATTTAGCCTTACCCCGCACGCCCACCACTCTAACTAACTCACTTGCAAAATGCAAGTTAACAATTGCGATCGGCTCAAAATGCAAGACCAAGGGCTTTGCACAAGAAGGCGGTCAGCGGACTGAGCTTTTCGCACGCGCGGAGGAACTCCCGCGGAAACTGCGGTCTCAAGACCTGCTCTTCCCGAAATGCGACGGTCGCAACATAGTCTTTGCGCTTGAGGTCTGCAAGCATGGGGTGAGTTGCCGGGTAGCCACGCGGTGCCCGGGAAAGTGAGTCTCCTTCTAACGCTAGCCCGCGCTTTGCCTTTTTCCAGTCCTCGGGTTTCCAGGCAATCGCATCGCGAATCCTGGCCAATGAGCGCGTGTCAGGATGCCAGCATCCGGCTGCGGCAAAACAGTTATCCGGCTCCAGATGCAGGTAGAAACATGGGTCATGCACTTCCTCGTTTGCCCCCGCGTGCGTGAACTGGATTCCGAGATGAGTCTTGTAGGGAGTCTTGTCGGACGAGAAGCGAGTATCGCGGTAGATGCGAAAAACAGAACCGCCTTGAGGACGCGGATCGGCAGCGATCCAGGTGCTGATCTTCCGCATCGGAATCACCATGTCGGCGACAAAGCGCAGTGCGGCATTACGATAAAACTCCTCGTACCTGCCTTTGTTGGCAGCGAACCACTCCCGCCGATTGTTTCGTTTGAGCTGCTTCAGAAATCGAAAAAGTTCAGGAGAAAAATAAGGCTGCGCGGCCATAAAACCAGATTACTTTATCTGGGAGGTGTATGTACGGAGGCAAAGGTCGGCACCACCCATGCGAGGACAGCCGCTCCAGGCAAACAACCGCAGAATGTCTGTTGACCTGCCTAGGCCCGCGCCAAAGATGTCAGAACGAACATGAGCAGAACCAGCAATATGGGCCGAGGCAGGTGTCGCATCAACTTCCAAACCATGATGCTCATGGGGCTCGATCCTCCGCGCGGGGGACCCGCGAATGAATCTGTCAGTCGCCCACAGATTGCTCCGCCGGGCTTGGCACAGCACAGCGTTGGCGTGTAGCTTGGTTGAACGCCGCAATTTTAGGCAAAACCAAGCTGAGAGGGCAAGTCTTTAAGATGACCTGGATTAAAACTATTCCCGTTTTGGAAGCGAATGAAAAGTTACTTAAGGCCATGGAGGCGCAAAAGACTCTTTACCCCAAAGAGTACGCCACCCCCACCCATCCCGTGCCTGAGGGTGAAGCGGCCCAGATCGTCGCCTCGCACAGCTTGATTCCAGACGCGCTCTATCACGCCTTCTCTACATTTGGGGCTCTCATGTCCCCGGAACTGCCCTTGAGCCGCGCCCAGCACGAAATGATCGCGACCATGGTGTCGGTCACCAACCGGTGCGTTTATTGAATCGAAGCGCACGCAGAGTTTCTGCGTAGAGTCACGCTGGATCAAGAGCTGGTTCGGGCGCTGGAGACCAATTACGAGAAAGCGCCCCTCAGCCGCCAGGATCGAGTCATGCTCGATTACGTAATCAAACTTACCAGGGACGCTACCAAGGTCAGTCCCGCCGATCATGACCGCCTACGCGATGCCGGATTCGACGATAAAGCCATTTTGCAAACTACCCTGATCGCTGCCTGGTTCAATTACATCAACCGGGTTGCGGATGCACTCGGTGTCGGCCGGAATGCCACATCCGCCCAACAGGATCAGGCGGCCGCAACGGGATAGAGCGCAGCAGCGCGCCAGCAGCCCACCGCTACTATCAGCACAATTTGTGCATGCAATATGCCGCCAAGCGGACTAAACTTCTCTTGGCCACCGAGGCGCCCCCTTATGCAATCGCTGGCGAAAAGAGACGTGCTGCGCAGTTTGATCCTGGCTGCGGCATCTTCCGTCGCAGCCTATTTGTTCGTTTGGGGACTGGCGATCACTCACCCGGAACTCGCACTCCCCAGCGCTGCAGCTCTTCCCACAGCTATCTGGCTGTTTCCGCTTTGTCTGGTCGCTAGCCTTATGATTGCCCTGATGCGACACACCCCCGGACGTAGGCACTAGCAGCCGCTCACATGGCTGGCAATTCGATTCTGGATTACCTCGAGAATTTTGAGCGGCACAGCAATGGGATCGCCTATGTGAATCGGGGCGCTTACCGCACCACGCGCTGGACGTACGGAAAGACTCTGCATGTAGCGCGGCAATTCGCCCGCGAACTCGACCAGCGCCAGATCACAAAAGGAGATCGCGTCCTCATTTGGGGCGAAAACTCCGCTGAGTGGGTAGCCGCGTTCCTTGGATGTGCGTTGCAGGGCGCGATTGTCGTCCCCATCGACGACATCGCCACTCCCGATTTCGTGGGGCGGGTAGCACAGCAGGTCGAAGCCAAGCTGCTGCTGGCCGCACGAAAACACCAGAGCCAGGCTGCCGAAATTCCTTTTATACCTCTAGAGGATCTCCCTTCTAAAGTGGCGGGGCACTCGGCCGCCGACAAGAAAACCGCAGTCCTGCAGCGTCAAGACATTCTCGAAATCGTCTTTACCTCAGGCACTACTGCGGAGCCGAAAGGCGTCGTAATCACCCACGGAAATGTTCTGGCCAATCTCGAGCCCCTTGAAACAGAGATGCGAGCCTACCTGAAGTACGAGTGGTTGGTCCATCCGATCCGCTTCTTGCACTTGCTGCCGCTCAGCCATGTGTTCGGCCAGTTCCTTGGTATCTTTCTACCGCCGCTGCTGGGTGGGAGTGTCATCTTCCAGGACTCTCTCGGTCCGTCCGAGATCGTGCGCACCATCAAGCAGGAGCGCGTTTCCGTGCTGGTTACGGTGCCTCGAATCCTGCAATCACTGAAGGAGAAGCTGGAGCGGGACTCTGAGACTTCGGGAACGCTGGAGGAATTTCGGCGGCGATTCTCCGCCTCTGAAGGTAAGCACTTTCTTCATCGCTGGTGGATTTTTCGCGACATCCATCGCCGCTTTGGCTGGAAATTCTGGGCATTCATCTGCGGAGGCTCGGCGCTGGATGGCGACACGGAGGAATTCTGGGGACGCCTGGGGTATGCGGTTATTCAGGGCTACGGCCTGACCGAAACCACGTCGCTGATCAGCGTGAATCATCCTTTCAAGCTCGGCAAAGGTTCGGTGGGAAAAGTGCTGGCCGGGCGTGAGATCAAGCTGGATGAGAACGGAGAAATCCTGGTTCGTGGCGGCGGCGTGGCGTCGGCGTACTGGAGCAGCGGCGAACTGAAGCCCGTCGCTGGAGAGGAAGGCTGGTATCACACCGGCGACCTCGGCGAACTGGACGCTGAGGGCAATCTTCATTTCAAGGGCCGGAAGAAGGACGTCATCGTCACGCCTGCCGGGATGAACGTCTATCCTGAAGATCTTGAGGCCGCTCTTCGCCGTCAGCCTGAAGTGAAAGATTGTGTGGTGATCGGTTTGCGTCGAGGAGGGAACGCTGAGCCCTGTGCAGTTCTGATCCTGCGGGATTCCGCCAATCCTGCCCAGGTCATCGCCCGAGCTAACCAGAGCCTGGCCGAGTACCAGCGCATTCATAACTGGTTTGTCTGGCCGGAGCAGGATTTTCCCCGAACGTCGACGCAGAAGCCGAAAGTTGCTGTCATTCAGCAAACTGTCGAGGCCGGTCTTCGAGAGGAACGTTCCGGTTCACACCATAGTCCGCTGGCACAGATGATTCAGCAGATTACCGGACGAACACCATCAAGCTTGGCGCCCGATGCCAGTCTCGAAACTGACTTGAATCTGAGTTCTCTGGACCGCGTGGCACTAATGAGCGCACTCGAAGACCGTTATCAGGTTGACCTGACTCAGACCACCTTTTCTAACCTGCATACGGTCGCTGACCTGGAGCGAACCCTGCGCGGCGAGGGGCCGCCGTCGGCCGAGTATCACTATCCCGGATGGGCTTTGCGCTGGCCAGTCACCTGGATTCGCAATGTTGTGCATTACCTTCTGCTCCGCCCGGCCGTATTTCTGCTCGGGTGGCCGCGCATTTACGGACGCGAAAACCTGCGTGGAGTGAAGGGACCAGCGTTGGTCATCTCCAACCACGTCAGCGACGTCGATGTGGGCTTCATCCTGACGGCGTTGCCCGCGCGCTTTCGCCATCGTCTAGCGGCTGTTGCTGGGGGTGAAGCTATGGAGGTGCTGCGCACGCCGCCTCCGGGCCGAGCCTTTTTGGGTCGAATCTATGACCGTATCCGGTGGACGCTAGGTGCAGCTTTGTTGAACTTGTTCCCGCTCCCCAGAGAAGCTGGGTTCCGCCAGAGCTTTGCCTATGCCGGAGAAGCCGTGGACCGAGGCTACAGCATTCTGGTGTTCCCGGAGGGCCGTCACACTGCGACTGGCCAGCTTCTCCCATTTCGTGCCGGAATCGGAATTCTGGCCAACAGCTTGGGTGTGCCGATCATTCCCATGCGAATTGATGGACTGTTTGAATTGAAGCATGCGGGCAAGAAGTTCGCTCCGCCCGGCCGGATTTCCGTCCACATCGGCGCTCCGGTCCATTTTGAACCAGGAACGCCGCCAGAGAAGATCGCAGAGGAACTGCACAAAATTGTCAGCGGGATCTGAAAAGTACATCCGACGGAGCTCAACGGAACTCTTCAACACCGGGGCTTGAAGCCCAACCTCGACGGTCGCGGTGTGGAAGAGCGGCGCTTTAGCGCCGCGTAAGGGCAAGTAAGTGAGGGCCTTCGGCCCGGTGTGCCGATGTGGGAAATGTCATTGGCAAACGTGACATCTGAACAGGGGGACGTGACTTCGATCGACTACCGTATGGTTATGACCAACCGTACATTCTTCATAACGACGGTCACCGCACAACGGCGCGCATTATTTCGCCACGAAGCCACCGCGCAGCTTATGATGAATATCGTCTTCCGATATCGTGCACGGGGCAAGTACCGACTGCACGAATTTTTCGACTGCATTCCAGGCTGCCTGTGTGGCAGGAGAGCTTCACGAATCACCACATCCGCGACTGCGAGGACTATCAGCGGCACCGCGAATACATTCGGCTGAATCCCATTCGCGCAGGATTGGCTGCCCGTCCCGAGGAGTACCCCTTTTCATCAGCCTTTGGCGGGAACCTTGACCCGGTTCCCCTGGGGCTAAAGCCCGAGGTAGCTGTACTGCTGACGCGGCCCTGAAGGGCCGCTCTTCCACGCGTCGGCGCATAAGCCTTGAACTCTGTCACATGTCAGAAAAGGTGCAGATTCTCTGATCTCGGCGAGGGGTGTTTTATGACATCGCTTCCCAAATCCCCCCATTTCAGTCATGCAACCTGCGCTCTTAAACCAACAATCCAAGCATCGCGGTGCGGGAAGAGGCGTACTCTGCCCCCGCGCGCAAGTTAGTAAGGAGCCCGTCAATGTCCTCTGGTCCCCTCTGCCACCTGCGCATGCTTCTGACATGCGTATTCGTTTCGCTATTCGCTTTTGCGCCCCAGAACTTGGCCGCGCAGACTCACGTAGTCAGTTCTTCCGACCTGCAGCATACCGTCACCGCCACCACTCAGACGCGAGCACAAAATATTGCGCGCCTCAACGAGTTCTTCTCGACTGCGGCAGCACAGAAGGCGCTTAGGGATGCGAAATTTGACGCCACTCAGGTGAAAAACGGAATTGGGACTTTAGACGACGCCGAGTTGGCGAACCTGGCTGCGCGTGCTCAGAAGGCACAGAAGGATTTCGCCGCCGGAGCGATTACCGATCACCTGCTGGTCCTGATCGTGATCGCTATTGCCGTGGTGATCATCATTATTCTTGCCGCCAAGCTGTAGAAGCGGAAGGGTCCTAGCGGTTAAAAGCCGCAGTACCGCCGGCGAGAGTAGCTGGTTATAATCAAGCTACTTCGTCTCTCTGGCCGCAACGAGGAGAACAGAACAAATGCTTTCTTTTCTGCGGCAGTTAATCCGTGGCTCGATTGCTTGCGTTCTTGCACTGATCTTTGCGGTTCCTCCAAACCTCGCGGCTGAGGCTCACATCGTTAGCTCCGCCGAACTACAGAAGCAGATGCTCGCTGCCAGCCACGCCCGGCAGCAGAATACGGCGACGCTGGAGAAATTTCTGTCTTCTGCGCAAGCGGAGAAAGCGCTCAATTCCGCTCACATGGACGCGTCCAAGGTGACGAAGGCTGTGTCGTCACTGAGCGATGCGGAACTGGCGAACCTGGCCAAGCGAGCCAACAAGGCTCAGGCGGACTTTGCCGCCGGCAACATGAACGATCGCGACCTGCTCATCATCCTGGTTGCGATTGCTGCTTTGATTCTGATTATTGTGGCGGTTCGCCACTAGTGCTTCCGCTATGCTTCACCGTAGTACAGCAGTAGTCGTCTTGTGCCTGTGCTTGGGAACTTGCCTGCTAGCGGCGAGCACCGGCGTGTGGCTGGATGTTCCGTTCATAAAACAGGAGAAGAACGCCTGCGGTGCTGCCAGCCTTGCTATGGTAATGCAGTACTGGCAGCGTCAGCAGGGGAAGTCAGCCGACGAAAATGCTGACGCAGTGCACATCCAGCAGGCGCTCTTTTCCCGGCATGCCAAAGGGATTTTCGCCTCAGATATGCAGGGGTACCTGGAGAATCACAATTTCCAAGCGTTCGCCTTCGAGGGTACGTGGGCCGATCTTAAGCAGAATCTGGAAAAGGGGCGGCCACTCATTGTGGCTCTCCAGCCAGCCCACAATGGCTCTCTGCACTATGTGGTCGTAACCGGTTTGGACTGGCAGCAGCAACTCGTGTTGACGAATGATCCGGCCCAACGCAAGCTTCTTAAAGAAGATCGCGCCAATTTCGAAAAGGAATGGAAAGCCACCCGCAACTGGACTTTGCTGGCTGTCCCGCGGCAAGAACACTGACCCGAGTCACTGCATATGTGCTTTCTTGCCTGTTCCTACTCGCAAGCCCTTTGCACCTGCTGGCTTCCACGCGACCGGGAGATCACAAAGATGAGATTAAACAAATGTTCGACCAACAGCGCTGGCCGGAGGTGGTCGAGGCGATCTCCTCTGTTTCAGCACGCGACGCAGATCTGGATTACTACTTGGGGGTAGCGCTGGCGCAATTAGGCCGCTTTGTCCAGGCTCGCCGGGCCCTTCTAGATGGCCACCGCCTCCGGCCACACGATAAACGCTTTCCCACCGAATTAGCCGGCATTGCATTCAAGCAGAAGCAATACAACGAGGCGACGCGCTGGATGCATATCGCGCTTCGACTCGATCCCACCGATGATTACAGCAACGATTTCCTGGGCACGGTGTACTTTCTCCAAGGCAACCTTGACGCGGCATTGAAATACTGGAACCGAGCCAATAAACCGCAAATTCGCGATGTGAATGAAAATCCGCAGCTGACCATCAATCCAGCGATTCTCGATCACGCGTTCGCATTTGCACCTGAGAGCGTATTGCGTTTGCGCGACCTGCACACGTCAGAGTCGCGCTTGGATGGCTTAGGGATATTCGCGTCGTATCGATTCCAATTGGCGGCGAGGGACGACGGCAACTTCGATCTTGTGTTGCGCGCGAATGAGCGCAATGGCTGGGGCGTCAACAAATGGGATGCCTTGCTGTCGACATTCCGCGGAGTTTTTTATCAGACCATTTACCTCGAGTATTTCAATCTTCATGACTCCGCGACCAACATAACTTCACTCATCCGCTGGGATGCTCAGAAAAGGCGAGTGCAGAGCGCGATTTCGGGGCCACTGTGGAGTAATCCGAAATTTCGGTACCGCGCAGGTGTCGATCTGCGCAATGAGAACTGGAGAATCGTGCCGTCTTTCACCGGTCCGGCCCCTCTGCTCGGGGCGTTGAATCTGCGGCGCGAGGCCGCCTTTGTGAGTCTCACTTCCTTCAACAGCGGCCGTTGGGACTGGTCCACCAGCATCGAAGTCTCGCATCGCGATTACCGCAGCGTATTTCTTGGTACGGCATTGACCTCCGGTCTGCTTGTGCAGGGGCTCCAGCTCAAAGAGCTGGCTCAAATCCATGTCGTGCCCTGGCGATTGCCGGAGCGGCGACTGGTCACCCACGCCATTGTTTCCGAACAATTGGGGCGAATATGGTCAAGCCCATCCCAGTCTTTTCTTAAGTTGCGGAGTTCCGTCGATGGTCACTGGTTCCCGCAGCAGCAGGGCGATGACTTTGAGATGAACGAGCGTCTTCTTGCCGGTCACACATTCGGAAGCCCATCCTTTGACGAGCTATTCATGCTGGGATTGGAGCGCGACAATGACCTCCCCATGCGCGCGCATATCGGCACGCGCGACGGACGTAAAGGTAGCGCTCCCCTGGGACGTACGTACTTTCTCTCCAACTGGGAGATCAATAAGAACCTTTACGATGCGGGCCTGTTTCGAGTGAGGCTCAGCCCTTTCCTCGACTCCGGCAAGATAACGGATCCATTGCCCGGCCTAGGCTCGAAAAGATGGTTATGGGATACGGGGGCTCAGCTCAAGTTTGGGATCTTTGGCATGAGCTTGAACTTCACGTATGGAAAGGACTTGCGATCAGGCGCTAACGCGTTTTATGTCACCGCACAGAGATAGCACTGCTGATCACTGACAGAATGGCTATAATGCGCGGCATGAAAATGCGCCACATATTCACCGCTCTCACCTTGTTTGCCTATGTGGTTCCAATTTTCGCGCGTACGCCCAAAGTCGAACTGAGGGACGGCCGCGGCCAGAAAGTTGGCACGGCCACGCTGAAACGCGCGGGCAAGGGTA
This sequence comes from Terriglobales bacterium, assembly GCA_035691825.1. Taxonomy (GTDB): domain Bacteria; phylum Acidobacteriota; class Terriglobia; order Terriglobales; family Acidobacteriaceae; genus Gp1-AA122. The sequence continues at coordinate 14,712 of DASSIO010000051.1, forward strand.
TCGAGATTAAGCTCAACCTTCAGAACATACCTGCCGGCGAGCACGCCATCCATATTCATCAGACGCCCAAGTGCGACCCGCCGGATTTCAAGTCAGCCGGCCCGCACTTTAATCCGGAGAACAAGAAGCACGGTCTTGACAATCCCGAGGGAACGCACGCCGGAGACATGTCGAACTTTATCGTGGATCACACCGGCCGAGCCAAGAACGTGATCATCAGCAACCCGCGCGTCAGTTTGGGAAAGGGAGTCAATTCAGTGTTCAGCAACGGCGGCACTGCTCTGGTGATCCACGCAAAGGCCGACGACATGAAATCTGATCCAGCAGGCAATGCCGGGGATCGCATCGCCTGCGGTGTAATTCAAAAATAGCCCTGCCATCCCTTCATGCGCTATCCCACGAAATACGAATTCTGGCTGGTAGTGCTGATGTTCTTTTCCTGGGGCACGGTATTTCTGGACCGCATGAGCTTGATTTACCTGGCCCCGTTCATCGCGCCCGAACTTCACCTGAACAACACCGACATCGGATTGCTGGTCTCGGCGCTGGCCTTGGCATGGGCCGTGTCCGGTCTGGTGTTCGGCGCGATTTCCGACCGCCTGGGAAGGCGGCCAGTCCTGATCCCGGCGTTCTTCTTGTTTTCGGTGCTCTCGTGGATTTCGGGAGTGGTTAAGACTTTGGGCCAGTTGTTCGCCATACGAACCCTGATGGGAGTGGCCGAAGGCCCGACCTGGTCAACCATTACCGCTACCATCGAAGAGAGCTCCGCTCCCGAACGCCGCGGCCGGAATGTAGGTGTAGTGGTCAGCGCGGCGGCACTGGTCGGATTGGCGTTGGCACCTGTCCTGACAACCCAGGTAGCGGCACGCTGGGGCTGGCGTGCTGCTTTCCTCGTCGCCGGAGTCCCGGGGATTGTGATTGGCATCCTGCTCTGGAAATTCGTGCGAGAGTCCGGCGAAAGCAAACCGGCCGCGCATGGCAAGCCCTCTTGGTCAAGTTATGTGTCTCTCTTGCGACACCGCAATATATGGCTCTGCTGTCTCGGCAGCGCCGGCTTTATGACATGGCTGTTCGTGATGAATGCGTTTGCTCCGCTTTACATCACGGAGGTTTCAAAGAACTCGGCAACGACTGCAGGATTAATCATGGGGGCTAGCGGGCTTGGTGCTTTTGTCTGGGGATTTGTTTTGCCCTGGATGTCCGATCGCAAGGGCCGCAAACCGATACTGCTCTTCATTGCGCTGGTCTCCGCATTTGTGCCGCTCACTTATCAGATTCCGCTCTTGATTCGCCACACCTGGCTAATGGCCGCAGCGGGACTGGTGGCGAACGGTGGCCAGGGCATCGCAGCGCTCACGCTCGTTCTCATACCAACCGAAAGCGTCGGGGCGGAATTCGCGGCCACTGCTATCGGGCTGGCAACCCTGGTCGGCGAAGTTTTTGGCGGCACGCTCGCTCCTGCCGTGGCGGGAGAAGTTGCCGATCATTTTGGTCTGGCGGCTCCACTCTGGATCGCCGCCGCCGGCGCATTGTCAGTATTTATCGCCGCGCTCTTCATGCACGAAACCGCGCCCTGCAAGGTCACTCGCCAACCCAGTGCTGTTGCTGTGCCCTCAGTGTAGATTTGCCTGTTCACGCCGCCGCGCAGTTAGCTATTGATCCTGCCGGACTATAATTCGCGTTATCTGGAGGCACACGCTATGCGGAAAACAATTTCCCTGATCACATTTCTGGTATTCGCGTTGACAATTTTCACGCAAGCTTCATGGGCCCAGCAGACTTCCGAAGACGCGCAAGCCGGCTCCGCGCAGGCAACTGCACCAGGTACTCGCGCCAGCCAGCGCGCGCAGCACCGCGAGCAGATGCAGGCCATGTGCAAGCAGCACATGGACGCGATGAAAGCGCAAGTCGACAAGCTGCACGCCAGCCTCGATCAGATGAAGTCGAACGTTACCAACATCAGCAACGCTGACGAGAAGGCACGCTGGCAAGCCAATGTCGACATGTGGCAGATCCTCGTCGACCACCATGACCAAATGCTAAAGCACATGCAAGATGCTCAAGCTAGCGGCATGGGTTGCGGCATGATGGAGGGCATGGGCGGACCCGGCATGATGCGTCATCACGGCATGGGCGGCATGGGCGCGCCGGCAGGACCGCCGCCTAAATGAACCTGGCCAGACACAAGACCAGATTCGAGACCCCCAATTCCTTCGCCAAGCACGCAAGGGCATTGACCCTTCTCACGGTCTCTGCCCCTGCGCGGTCGTATTAGTTTGTCCCCTCACGGAGCGACATTGAGAATCACTGGCACGGTCATAGATTTGCCAGGATTCGCAAACTCGATAACGTTGATCTCTCCCGTGTAACTTCCCGCTGCCAACCCGCTGGCATTTACGCTGACATTAATTTTGGCTGGAGTGAAACAGCACCCTGTACCCGCTGGTGAGATGGAAAGCCAGTTTCCTCCTTTGGCTGCACTGGCCAGCGGCGTAAAGCGGAGAGCCGTGCTTGTGCTGTTGATGTTGAGCGCTTGAGGCGCAGGGTTTAGGCCCACCGTGGTGTTGAAGGTCAGGGCAGGGGCCTGAACGAATACTGGATCTCCCACGGTGACGACCACAGGAATCGTGACATTGCCGGTGTTGCTCTTGAGTAATTGCTGGCCGGTATAGGTACCGGCGATCAATCCATGGCCGGGCAGGTTATTGGCCACGACTGAAACCGTGTATGTCCCCGAGTTCGCACCGCTGGTTGGCGACACAGTGAGCCAGGACCCTGTATCCGCAGTGGTCTGTGCCACCGTCCAATTCATGGTGGTTCCAGACGCGCCTGCGTTTCGCACCAGAATCTGCTGCGATGGCGGGTTGGTTTGGCTCGGCGTAAACGAGAAGCTCGTCTGGCCGGGGAGATTGTCAAATATCGCATTGCTGGTCGACACGACGCTGAGAATGACGGGAATCGTCATTGAAGTCCCCGGATTAGCAAACTGGATGAGGTTGATTTCTCCGGTATAGACCCCCACCGGCAAGCCATTGCCCGCAATGCTGACTCGAAGTGGGAATGAAGTAAAACAGCAGCCCACCCCGGAGGTCGAAATCTGCAGCCAGTTGCCGCCTTTCCCGGTAACGGCTGAAGCACTGAAGCGGATGCTTGAATTGTCCGTGGTCGCCAGCGACAGCACCTGCGGCAATGGATTCGCCCCGCCAAAGGGCATGACGAAGCTAAGAGGATTCACTTGGCTGAACCGTCCCGGGCCGACGTTCACCACGACCGGAACACTGGCCATCGCCGCGCCCGTCGCCGCTTGGAATAGCAGCTGTCCGAGATAGGCTCCCGGCACTAGACCGCCACCGGGTAGCGCGCTGGGAACAATGCTGACGCTGATAGTTTTCGGAGTGCTCGTACCGGTAAGCGGAGTCGCAGTCAGCCAGGCTCCGCCATCGGATGTAGTGGGCGTTAGTGTCCAGCCCAGAGTTCCCGATCCACCATTACGAAGATAGAGGGGTTGTGGCGACACGTTACCGCCGGCCACCATGGAGAAATTCATCTGGCCGGGCAAGTTGTCGAAGAACGCGCCTGAGCCGGAAATACTCAAGTTCACTGGCACAACCATTGACCGGCCAGGATTCGCGAACTCCGTGATAATAATTTCCCCAGTGTAAGTGCCCGCCGCAACCGTGCTGGCGTTCACGGTGACAGTGATCGGTAACGGAGTAAAGCAGCAACCAGCGCCGGTCGGCGAGATCGAAAGCCAATTGCCTCCATTGGAGGTGACCGCGGACGCGCTGAACCGTGCCGAGCTGTTGTCAGTTGTGTCGACCGTAAGCACCTCTGGCAGAGGATTCCGCCCGCCGAAACTCATATTGAAACTCAGCGGATTGACTTGGCTGAAAGCAGCCGTGCCTACGGTTACGGTGACGGGAATTGTTGTGGTGTCGCCCGCAGCGACTAGGGCAAGCTGCCCAATGTACGTTCCAGACACCAAACCTCCTCCAGGCAGCTGGCTTACGTCGATGCTAACGTTGAGGTTGGACAGTGCCGTGCCACTCAGGCTGGAGCTTTGCAGCCACGTGCCGCCATCGGCGGTGCTGATCCCCAACGTCCAGTTCAAGGTAGTGCCGCTGGCGCCCCCATTTCTGATCTGTAACACCTGCGTAGTTGCACTGCCGCCGCCGGTTTTCAGCGAGAAACTCATTTGTCCCGGCAGTGTGTCGAAGAATGCGCCCGAATCCTTGATGTTCAGGTTCACCGGAATGACCATCGAGCGTCCGGGGTTGGCAAACTCGGTGATGATGATCTCCCCCGTATAGGTTCCCGCCGGAAGTGAGCTGGCATTGATGACGCTGGCCGTAAGTGCAAGTGGCGTGAAGCAGCATCCAGCGCCAGCAGGAGATATCGACAGCCAATTCCCTCCTTTCGCTGTGGCAACCGCCACACCGAATCGAATGCTGGAGTTGTCGAGAGCTGCCACGTTCACAACCTGCGGAAGTGCATTGATTCCTGCGAATGGCATGGTGAAGCTGATGGGATTCAATTGCGTAAAGGCCGACGGCGAAACCGTGACCGTCACCGGCACGGTGGTCGTGTCCCCCGCCGTCTTTAGCATCAGTTGACCGATAAACTCCCCCGAAACAGCGCCGCCGCCGGGCAGCGCACTCACGTTAACTCCTATGGTCACGGCCGCCGGGGCTGTCCCGCTCGCAGCGGAGGAGGTCAACCAGGCAGCGCCGTCCGCTGTACTTGCGCTGAGAGTCCAACTCAGGCTGCCGGACCCCGCACTTCCTATTTGTAGGCTCTGCGAGGTTGCCGTCGCTCCGTTGGTCTTGACAGAGAAACTCAGCTGTCCGGGAAGATCGGCGAAAAACACACCCGAGCCCACCACCGTCAAAGTGACGGACACGACCATGGACCGGGCGGGGTTGGCGAATTCAGTGATGATGATCTCTCCCGTATACGCGCCCGCCGCTAGAGAACTGGCATTGATCTTGACTGTGTTGGCCAAGGGAGTGAAGCAACAGCCAGCCCCGGCAGGGGAAATGGATAACCACGCGCCTCCTTTAGCGGTGGCTACCGTCGCGCCGTAGCGGATATGCGAACCGTCGGTTGCGGCAATGTTCAGCACCTGGGGAAGAGGGTTGGCGCCCGCAAACGGCATTGTGAAATACAACGGGTTGACTTGCGCAAACACAGCCGGACCCACGGTTACGGCGACCGGGATGGTGATGCTGTCCGTCGCGCTCGTGAACAGCAACTGACCCACAAAGGTCCCGGCCGTAGCACCTCCTCCGGGAAGTGCGCTTTTCGCAATCGCAATGGTGATCGTGGAAGGTGCCGTCCCGGTCGAGGCGGAAGCAGTCAGCCAACCGGCTCCATTGAATGTGCTGCGCGTGAGTGTCCAGTTCAGCGTTCCCGAACCTGCGTTTCGGATCTGCACCGTCTGCGAAACCGGCACGCCGCCCGTCTTGAATGAGAAGCTCAGCTTGCCCGGGAGATCGTCGAAAAAGGTCGACCCTGCCGCCGCAATCGTCAATGTCACCGGGATTGTCATCTTAATAGTGCTGTTGGCGAAATTCGTGATGACAACTTGCCCTGTGTACTTACCTGCGGCCAGCGTGCCTGCGGCCACACTGATGGTCACCGGAAGCGGGGTAAAGCAGCAACCGCCGCCTACGGGAGAGGCGCTCAGCCAGGTCCCTCCACTGTTGGTCGACACCGCCACGCTGAAACGAACATTGGTGTTGTTCGTATAGGCGACCGTCAGGACTTGCGGCAACGGCTCTGCCCCGGCAAACGCCTTCGTAAATGCCAGTGCAGGAATCTTCTGAAAAGTCTGCGCTTGCAGTCCAGCAGGATGGCCTAGCATCAGGACCATGGCGCTGAGGACAACAAGGACGAATGAATGCATCGAGGTGGACATACGAGTTCTCATGCGTTTATCTCCATTTCGCAGACAATTAGGCGGTGCAGACCCCACTTCAGACTTTGCAGCTCATTTACTATTGCGTAAAAAATTGCAAAAAACCGTCATTGCCGCGGGTCAAAATGAAAGGCAAAGGGAAAATCAGTTAGAGAAAGGAGATCGGTGCCAACGCTGATGATTTATTTCGTTTTCGAGAGCTTGGCTTCAGTATCAGAAGCGATGGATGATTCGGAGCGGAAGCGAGCGGCCTTGTCGTTCTCTCGTAAGGCTTCGTATTCCTGGGCCAGATCGGTACGCGCCATTTGCAGCCATTTCGCCGGCGCGCTTTTTTGTTTCACAAGAATGTCATACCCGGCCCGACTTTCGGCCTCGGCTTCTTTCTCGTGCCGATTGAGTAAGAGCGCCCGGCCCAATCGCACATGGGCGATCCCTACGTTAAGGTGATCGGCAGGAAGCGTCTGCGCGTAAATCCCTAGTGCTTCCCGAAAAAGCTGCTCGGCGCGATTGTAATTCTTGCGCTCGATATAGACTCCGGCTAAGTTCGACAGCGCGATGCCAATGTAGTAATGCTTTCCCGCATAGACGGACTTATAAATGTCGGCCATGCGTGTGAAATCTGCCTCGGCATCATCCAGTTTGCCGCGTTGCTGCGCAACCTTTCCTAGTTCGTTTAAGGTTCCAGCAACCTTGGGGTGAACCTTCCCGTAGACGTGCTCCTCTATGCTGAGGGCGTCCTGCAGCTTTAGTGCCGCTTCGTCCCACTTACCCTCGGAGACAAGAGTACGCCCCAGAATCGTCAGAGCAGATGCCGTGGCCGGGTGCTCCTTCCCATAGAAGGCCTGCGTAATCTCGAGAGCCTGACGATCCAGCGGCTCAGCGGCAGCATAATTCCCGAGGTCATACTGAATCGCTCCTAGATTGATGAGGTCATCAGCAACGTGGGGGTGGCGGTCGCCGTAAAGCTTGCGATCCATCGCGAGCACCTGCTGGTTCAAAGACTCAGATATAGCGTAGTGCCCCGAATAGAAGTGACAATTCGCCAGCTCAGTCAATGTCTCGGAAAGGTCCGTATCCGGACCCCCATTTGCCGACTGCATCTGCGCGGCGTTCTGCAGAACCCGAATCGCTTCCGCGTACGATCCGCGATCCTCCAGCACTTTCCCCAGCGCACTCATCGTGCGCGCCAACGTGGGATGATCGGCGGGGAGCTTGCGCTCTTGGATATCTAGTGCTTGGCGGAGCATCTGATCGGCTTCATCAAAGTGACTTTGCGCGTCCCGGAGCAAACCAAGTTCGAGTAATGTGTCGGCTGTTTCGACAGAAGCAGGCCCAAAGATCGACTTACGCTCCTGCAGAGCTGACTGCAAGAGCGAATCGGCTTGATCGAACCTTCCCAGCTTTTCATAAATGCTGCCCAAGTTTTGATAGAGTTCCGACTGAAGTCGGGGATCGTTGCTCAGGCTTTTTGCCTGCAGTACACCTTGGTCAACCAACGTGACAACCCGCAAGGAATCCGCTGGGCCGACGGCTTGATCGCCGCCTTCGAACAGATTCATCATGAATTTCTGAATACGCAGGGTTCGCGCCGCTTCCGCCAGCGCTTGATTCCGTGCTTTTGTCAGGCGGACGGTGAAGAAAATTGCCATCCCGAGCAGCACAGCTGCCGAAACACAGGCAAGGACAGCCGCGCGCTGATTCCGCCGTATAAATTTGCCCGTGCGGTAGAGCAAGGTGTCAGGCCGGGCTTCCAATGGCTCGCCCTTGAGGTAGTGATCGACGTCGCGGATCAAAGCTTCGACTGAGCGGTAGCGTCGCTCTGGCTCCTTGTGCATCGCGGTCAGGCAGAGTACATCCAGGTCAGCCCATTCCGCTTTTCCCATCGATGTTCCAGCCGATTTGTCCTTCTGGAGCGTACTCACCGAGGATGGCTTTCCGGGATCATGCTCGAGAACAACGGTTGCGGCTTCCATGGGAGTGAGGTTAGACAGATCCAAGGGGAGCCGTCCCGCCAACAACTCGAAAAAAATCACTCCCAGCGAGTAGACGTCGGTGTGCGTGCCGACTCGATCGCCGCGGACTTGCTCGGGAGCGGCATAAGCCGGAGTCATCAACCGCAGGCCGGTCATGGTCTGTGTCACCGGCGTCTCCAGGCTTTCCAATTGCTTCGCGATGCCGAAGTCGAGCAGCCGGACACTACCGTCCTCTTTGACGAGAATGTTGGACGGCTTCAGGTCGCGGTGAATCACGGCATGAGTGTGCGCGAACTCAACCGCTTCGCAGACCGACCGGAACAGCTGCAACCGCTGTTCTATGGAACATTGGTGCTGCACGCAGTAGTCGGTGAGCGGGAGCCCTTCCACATACTCCATTACGAACCAGGGAGTGCCGTCGGGAAGGACGTCAGCGTCATAAAGACGCGCTATGGAAGGGTGGTTCAATTGGGCCAGCGTGCGTTGTTCGCTGGCAAAGCGGACTCGACGTGCAGGAGACAGCCAGGCATCGCGCAAAGCCTTAATGGCCACTACCGTGCCGAGATCTTTGCGTTCCGCGAGGTAGACAACCCCCATCCCTCCTTCGCCCAGAACGCGGGTTACACGATAGGCGCCGAAGTCGGGGAAAGTGACCGCCGCATTGTCCTCCGCGAGTACGTTGTGCGCCACGGCCCCGATGCTCTGGTCTAGGACAGAGCTGCCGTGCGCATCCGTCTCCAGCATGGCCAAAACGTCGGCGAGAAGCTCATCATCGCCGTTACAGGCGGACGAGAGGAAGGCATGTTGCTCCGGGCTGGGCAGGTCCGCGGCCTCGTGAAACAGCGTCTGTATGCGCTGCCACCGCGCGTTATCCATTTTCCCCTCCAGCTTGTGGCGCGGTGCGCCCTCAGTGAACTCCCCGGAGGATATGCCCAAGCCACGCCTTGGCCGCTCTCCAATCCCGGAGAACAGTGGCTTCGGAAACTCCCAGCAGGGCCGCTGTCTCATTGGTGTCAAGGCCCCCGAAAAAGCGGCTCTCCACCAGCATCGCTTGCCGGGGCTGGATACGAGCCAGTTCCTGCAAGGCCGCATTGAGAGCCAGGATCTCGGACGCGCGGCCGGACTGAGCCGAAAGCTCCTCATCGAAGGTCACGAACGCAGCCTCTGCACCCCCGCGTTTGTCGGCCTGGCGGCGACGGGCAGCTTCCACCAACAGCTGGCGCATGGCTCGCGCCGCAATACGCTTGAAATGCAGCTGCGAATTCACCGCCACCTTGGGTGATCGGCACAACTTCAACCAGGCTTCGTTGACTAGTTCAGTGGGGTTCAGCGTCGCCGCAGAGTCGCTGCGCTTCACGCTGGAAGCAAGACGCCGTAATTCCTCGTAAGTGAGGCTGAACAGATCATCGAGCTCGCGGCGAGGTTCCTGAGACCTCTGGTCGTCAGCTCGCACAGGGAGCGGCAATGATCCTCGAACGGATGCGGGATCATCAGGTGGCATCGCTATTTCCTGAAAACAGGGTTGGGGGAAGGATCTCCCGGAAACACGTCGCGCACGCCCCAGCGCGTAACCTGTCCGGGAAACGCCGAGATGCTATCACTCCAATGTCCCGAGCACAACCAAATTTCTGGGCATTCCGCTGCCGGAAATCGCCGTGCTCCCCCCAGCCGGTGGCTATCAATTTCACAATATTCTTTTCCTGCTGACGGTTTTTCCCGGCGCTTTGCGCATAGCGGAGTGGGACGTGAACTGCAGCCCGTCGGTCCGTGTGCTCGGGGTGCACACCTTTTCGGGTTTCGCATTCAGCTACCCGCGACCTTTACTTGCCTGTTAATCCCTCTGTTCGCGAGGCGTAGATGCTGAAAAAAGGCAGGATCTTGCGCGATCCATTGACCGGACCAGGTCTCCTGATTGTCGAGGGACAGCAATACCCGTTTTTGCAGGAGGGCGTGTGGAGGTCCGACGTTCCGGCCAAGCCGGGCATGGCAGTGCAGGTGGAGTTCGATGGCGAAAACAACATTTGCGGCATCACGGCAATACCCGAACGTCAGATTGCGGCAGAGCTCGCCGACCCCGCCACGAACATTCTTCGAGAAAGAAGTACGGCACTGCTAGCTGCCATTGTGGGCAGATGTGGTTGGCCGCCTCTGATTGCGGAAGTGCTGCTGATTTCGGCTTGGTGTCTCCTGACCGCAATTGCTGTTCAACTGCCTTTTGCCGGGAAATTGCAATTGACCTTCTGGCAATTGCTTGGGTATTTGAACTCGAGCGGCACAGTCCAAGTCCTCGATCCTGGTACCAATCCTGGCGCAGGTCTGTATGGATTGTTCGCAATTGCCGCAATGTTGGGGCCTTTCTTTCAGTATGTATGGCGCGATAAGCGGGCAGCCCTGGGCGGCATTCTTCCGCTGACATTCACGTTCCTGGTTGTACTGATGCTTCGCAACAACGTACACAGCTTGTTGCGGACTCAGATGGGATCTTTTTCCAGCATTCATCAAGGTACCGAAAACACGGTTATGAATGCCGTTTCCTTCGGTTGGGGCACCTACCTGGCGGTATTCGTGGGCCTCTATTTCGCCGCTTTGAGCCTGACGGAATTTTTGCAGATGAGAGCGGTTGGTCGCGGAGGAGTTGAAGATACTCGCCGGGCAACCGCATGACACTGGGTTAAGAAAACTTACTTTAAAGGAGAGGGGAAAATGCGCAGCACAACTTTGAAATCCGTGACCATTCTTGTCGCTGTTACGCTGCTAACCCTGGCGGTAAATGCAGCGGCGCAGAACGAAAGCATATGGCAGAAGCTAAAAAAACAAGCAAAACAGTCGGGGCAGAACGCAGCCCAGCAGGGCTCGCAGCAGGTTCAGCAGCAGATGCAACAGTTGCCCGGAGGCGGGAATCAGACGAATGGCTCTCAGTCCCCATGTGGGAGTCTGACCGGGGGTAACGGCAATAACGGTGGCAACGGCGCAGTGCTCAACAATGCCGCCTATAACAGCGGGGGAGGCGGAGATGCAAATTTCACCGCTGGCTCGTGTGGTCCGCAGTGCTTCAACGCCGGTCCATTTGCGGCCGCTGTCAGCCAGATGACGATGAGCCAACAAGGTGGATGGCATGTCATACGCATGAACATTCAGTTTCACAACTCCACCAATCAGCCGTTGATCATTGCCTACCATGACGGTTCCATGGTCATGGTCGATAACCTCGGCAACACCTACATTCCTGCGGGGGGATATCCGGGCGCCGTTTCCGGCATCGGCATTGATCGCGGAAACCAGACAGACTCGCAATTTGTGCTGGGTCCGGGACAGACGGCCAATGCGCTTTTTTCTGTAGCTCGTGGCAGGGCACCCAACAGCGCGATCGGCACCGGTTTTGCGTATAACCTCACCATTGACGAACTGCAGCCGCAAAACGGAGCTGACGCTATAGTGGCCCGGACCTACGACCTGAATTTTCCAAATCTCGCGCCCGGCGCCAACAACGCAAGTTTCTCGTCACCCGGCGGGGTGCCCACCAATGCGCCCGGTGTCGCATCGGGGGGGAAAGGCGCGGCCGTCGGTGCTGCAGTGCAAGGGCGAACTCCAGCTAACCAAATGATGGCCAGCCCGGCGCAACGCCAGCAACAGATGACCAATTCAGCTCCGGGTAGAGGGGTGACAACGCAAGCTCCTCAGAATGCAGTCAGGAACGCAGCCCTCCGGTCCAGTCCGGCTACGACTGCAAAACCGGCGCCACCCGTTAAGCCGATTCCTACGCGGCCGACGGATAAAAAACCGGCTGCAAAACAGACAAGCGCCACCGAGGTCAACACCAGGTAACGCAAGAGCACTCACAGCCGCGCTGCACGTGCAGACTCGCACCACGGAGGGTATAAAGGAAGCAGAATGCTCCTTTTGCGCCTTCGTGGTGTGTTCCTACAGGATTTAGAAGCTGACGAGATTAGCCCTGCGCAAATATGCGCACAGGGACCTTACGGCGCCGAGATCATGCGCCGGCCAACACCTTGCATCGGTGCTTGATTCGCGGTTGGAGGCGAAGCGGCATTGATTGGAAACTCGATGTTAATCACGGTCCCGGGCTTACCCTGGACAAAATCGATGGTTCCATTCAACTGCCGGACGCGCTCGCACATGCCTCGAATCCCGACTCCCACCTTCGCCGGTTTGCCGTTTCCATTACCATAAGCACCGGGAAGAAATCCTCGCCCCTGATCGCTGACTGTCAGCTTGAGCCGGCCTTGGTCCAGAGTGATTCGGATCTGGGCCTGGCGGCTTCCAGAATGACGATGAACGTTGGTTAAGCACTCCTGCACGATGCGGAACACAGAAATTTCCAGGTCCCGCCCGAGTCGGTCCAGACTGGCGGCAACCTGGAGGTCGATGGCAATTTTGCTGCGCTCCTCAAACCCCTCGACATACCATTGCAGGGCCATGGCCAATCCAGCCTCGTCCAGCATCGGTGGGTGCAGCAGGTACGACATGGTTCTGATTTCCCCGATAGCTTGATTCGTGAGCTGGATGGTGTTTGAAAGCTTGGCCGAGATTTCCCCCGGCCCGCCCTTCTTGTCTTCCGCCAGCATGCAAAGGTTCAGTTGAATGGCTGTCAGCAGTTGCCCCGTGCTGTCATGCAGTTCCCGCGCCAGACGCCGCCGTTCATCATCCTGCGCCTGTAGCAGGTTTGCCGAGAGCTCGCGCAGCGTGGTCTGCGCGGCACTCAACTCGTGCGTGCGGGCCGCCACCGTGCCCTCAAGTTCCTGGCGGACGCGGTGGAGGAGATTGATCTGCTCGTTTAATTTCAGGAAGCGGCTCACCGACTCGCGCTTGGGAATATGCCGGATCAACAAGAGCGGTCTTTCATCCCGATCAGGGGGAAGCACCCCGCCTTCGCAGCGGCATGGGATCAGAGCCCCGGAAGCGGTTTTGAACGTAAGCGCGCCAATGCTCACGTGTGCGCTCCGGGAACACGAGCGCAGGTAGGCATCGGCACAGGATGGCGGCTCACTGATCAACTCGCCCAAGCTCTTCCCGATCAGGCCTGCTTTGTTAGTCTGCAGCAGTTCGCGGGAGGCGCCGTTTGCCCCCTGCACGATGCCGGATCGATCCACGAACAGAATGGGCTCGGGAAGAATTTCTATCGCCCTGCTAAGCTGGCGGTCTGCTTTCATCAGTTCCAGGTCTGGAAGTATTCTCTGCCGTTCGCGGCCTCGGATGCCGGGCTGGTCTTCAAATAGACGGTGACCACGCATCCGGAATCTCCCTGGGCGATGGTCTTCTGCAATTCAACCTTGGCATAGCCCAGATTTTCCGCGGCGATGAAGCCGAAAACGTTCGAGGTCATCATGCACATGGAAGGACGGCCCACAACCTTTTCCGCAAACGGACATTTGCGATTGCCGAGAACGATCTTGTCATCATTCTCCTCGATCACGAAGAAGTCGCCCTGAATGCGCCGCTTTAGGTCGACCAGAACCTCCGCCACCTGCCGGCGCGACAATTGCGGCGTCTCCAAGGCTGATCTGTAATCATTGTTGATCTGCTCGCCGATTTTTTGCCCTACTACGCTGATATAGCCGGACGCCTCTGTTAAACCCACGACCTCTTCCAGTGTTCCGGCAAGTTCACGGATGAGATTGCGCAAGAAAGTATCTCGGTTGAGCGGCACATCAACTTGCTGGAGGATAGGGAGCGCGGGATTCGGAGTGGCCAGAAATCACCTCGGGTGACGAGATAACGTGCTAAGCAGACGGTCAGTTTAGCCAACCTGCTGGTCTGGCCGACATACAGCAAAATCTGTAGAAAGAGAGTCCGGGCTGTTTTCGGCTTTTTCCCGTGCGTCCGTACGCTAGAGGACGGAAGCACGGGTAAGCGGAGTCGCATGCTTAGTGCCTTGCCGCCTGCATTCGCGCCGACCCCGCTAAGCTACTTCTGCAAAGTTCACTAGTCGCGTAGAACGGTGCCATGAAGCACGGCCAACTGATCAGGCTGGCGGAAGACTGGCTACGGCGCTCGCGCTGCCATATCGTCTTGAGCGAGCAAACTGCCGAATCGGGCGAAGTGCCAGACGTCATCGGTTGGAAAAATAATTGCACCTCGATCGTAATCGAATGCAAAGTATCGCGGTCCGACTTTCTTGCGGATCAGGCAAAGCCTGCTCGCAGCCGGCCGGAGAATGCTATGGGCTGCCAGCGGCTTTATCTCACCCCCAAAGCGCTACTAAAAGCAGAAGAGCTGCCTCCAAACTGGGGCCTGCTCGAGGCGCATCGTCACGGAATTGAGATGGTAGTCAAGCCTGGCGCGCGCAGCCAGCGGACCGAGGCCGGCCTCATGGCTGAAATGGCTTTGCTGTTGGCCAGCCTGCGCCGGGTGGAAGTCAGAATCGAACCGCAGACGATCACGGAGTTCTTGAAATGGAAACACCGCCTGGCCGCATACAACGGTGGCCAACTACCGAAGGAACTTGTCCCTCCCACGCGAGAACTAGTCGAAACTCCATGGGGCGACTAGGAAAAGCTAATTGCGGCAATCCATGCTCATTATGCAATGCCGCCGCGGGCCCGCAGGCGCCGGTCGGCAGGCTTATCCATCTCTACGCGGTTTCTGCCGCCTTCCTTTGCTCGATATAGGGCCTGATCGGCGGCATTAATCACCTGATCGGCGTCGCGGTTCTTCACCCCAGGTTCCGCCACGCCAATACTAACCGTCACCGAAACTTCCCCCGACATGGGCAAGGTGCGCAGCTTGCCTCGGCGCACAGATTTTTTCTTCGCGGTAGCTTTACGCCGCTCGCTTTCGCGCGCGGCCTGGCGCCGATCCGCAGAGCTTCGCACTTTGAACGCCGAGCCTTGGATGATCTCCCGTAATGCTTCGAGATGCTCGAGCGCATCTTTAGCCGAAAGCCCGGGAAAGACCACCGCGAATTCTTCTCCCCCGCAGCGGAACGCTTTTCCGCCACCAGTAACGGCGGCCAGCCGTGATGCCACCATGCGCAGTACTTGATCGCCCGTGTCGTGTCCGTACGTGTCGTTGAACTGTTTGAAATGATCGACATCGACGACTGCGATGGCGTAGGGATCGTTCAATCCGGCTAGAAGCTCGTTGAAGGCGCGCCGCCCCGGTAGGGTGGTGAGTTCATCGTGGTAAGCCATGAGATACGAGGTCTCTACGACCCCAACCACGATGATTAGGGCCGCGGTTCCCAGATACGCTGTGGATATATGGCTGGTTCCTCCGCCTTGCAGCGCGAAGTACACCGTCAGCAAGCACCAGAGCGAAGCGTTTTCAATGGGCTTGCGGTAAAGAAAGAATCGCGTCGCCAGCGCACAGAGTGCGCCCAAAAATGCCAGCAATCCCAGTTGCGGCACTTTCGTCCAGGAAAACCACCTATGGTCGAACAATGCGTAACCCAACACATCCTTGGCAAATGGATGATCGGGACGGCAGGTCAGAGCTACAAACACGGATTCTAAGAACAAAAGAAAGACACGCGGCACGAGCGCGGCAGGAATGAAGCCGCGTTCTCGTGACAAGGCCAGCGCCACGAAATTGAGTGGCAAGAGAATCGAGATCGATACCAGGGCAGCCTTTGTGGGCAGCGGTGGACGGCCTGCGGAAAAAAACACCAGTGCTCGTTCCGCCAGCAGCAAGGTCAGCAGCATGAAAAAAAATCGTGTGGAATGGAAGCGCCATGCGAGCAATAGTCCGGCACCGAAAGCAGCCGCGTAGTAGAAGTCGAGCGCCGATGAGGGAATCCAACCCGAACGCATCAGCACGGCAGTAGCCAGGAGCAAGGCACCCCCCGGCAGCAGAAATCCCTTCGCGGTCTGCTGGATCCTGGAATGCAAGATCGTTCCTCAGGCAAAGATTACGGGATTCTGCGCGGCGGCGGTGCTGAGCTTAGTGGCAAACGTGATTCCCAGAGTCGGCTCTCACAGCCGCAATCCCAGATAAGCCAGGTGCCAAAGTACGGCGCTGGGGAACACTCGACAACTAACCAAAGGACAAGGTGATTACCGTCCTGGGACACGGTTCTCGTTTTCGGAAGTTCGACCCTTCGTGCGGCCCTACTTCCCTTGTTACCGTCTGAAGATCGGCTTACATTCGACCTCGTTCCATTAGAAACACGTCATGAAGTTACTGTTGGTTGAACGAGACGGGGCGCTGGGTAACTTCCTCTTCCAGAGCCTGCAATCGGAAGGTTACGAAGTGCAACTGTGTGCGGGCGCGGAAGGCTTGCACAACACCTGTTGTGGTCACGACTTAATTCTGCTGGACACGGGCACAGGCAGCGATGAAGGCGTGCAACTGGTCAAGCGCGTGCGCCTGGTTACCTCCTCGGCTTTTATTGTGGTTCTATCGGTTCGCCACTCTAGCGAGGTTCCCGCGCACTATCTCGATGCCGGCGCAGATGATTTTGTGTCCAAGCCCTTTGCCTATGGCGAACTTTCGGCACGGCTGCGCGCCCTGCGCAGGCGCTCCCAAGGGCCGTCCGACTCGGTCCTGGTAGTTGGCGATCTCAAACTCGACCGAGTCAAGCGCCAGGTTGAAAGGGCCGGTAGGCCCATCGAACTGACCACGAAGGAATTCTCGTTGCTGGAGTTTCTCATTCGCAATGCCGGCCGCGGGGTCACCCGCGCCGACATTATTCAGAATGTGTGGAAAGTGTCACTCTCTCCCGGCACTACCAACGTTGTCGACGTTTACGTCGCTTACCTTCGAAAAAAAATCGATCAGGGTACCGGGCCCAAGCTGATTCATACCGTGCGGGGAGTGGGATATCAGCTCAGTTATCCGTCAGCCCGGGATCATAAGTCCACAGTAGATCCGGCGCCTGCGCAATTGGAAGGAAGCTCATGGCCGGCATGACGGTTCCATCGTTCTCCAGGGAAATGCTGATTGCGGCGCCCGGCGGACTCTGGCGTGAGCAGGAGGCGGCAAGCGGCGCGAATGTTTGCGGCTCGGCAATCAGCGTAGGCAGCGGCGCAGAGGCTCTCGCACAACTGCAAAAACGGTCATGCCGCACTCTGGTCCTGCACCGGCATTTACCCGATCTGGACGCCGATGAAGTCGCCAAAATTGCCCGCCGCCGGTTTCCAGAACTGGAAATTATGTTCTTGGACGAGGTAAATGGATGGTCCATGGAGCGTTCGCAGTTTGCACCGGGGGGACGAGGGTTGACCCTGGTCGAGCCGCAACGCGAAAAAGAATGCCCAGGCCCTGTGCCTCGAATTGTCGATCGTCAGCCATTACCTGGGATGATCGGGAACTCAGAGCCGATGCTGTCCGTCTGCCAGACGGTACGCCGGGTAGCGCCTCGCATGACCACGGTCTTAATCACGGGCGAGACAGGCACCGGAAAAGAACTGGTGGCTCGCGCCCTGCACCAGTTGAGCCCGCGCGCGCATCGGCCATTCGCCGTAGTCAGTTGTGCTGCGATTCCCGAGGCGCTCCTGGAATCGGAACTCTTTGGCTATAGCCGCGGCGCCTTCACCGGCGCCGTGCAGTCGCAGGCGGGCCGTATCTGTGCCGCGCAGGGCGGCACACTGTTTCTCGACGAAATTGGCGAGATGCCTCTGAGCATGCAGGCAAAACTGCTTCGTTTTCTCGAGCAGAGAGAGGTTCAGCGGCTGGGCAGCTCGGAACTCCAACACGTGGACGTGCGCGTGGTAGCCGCGACCAACGCTGACCTGGCTCGGCTCGTGGCGGCGCGGCAATTCCGCCAGGACCTGTTTTACCGGCTGGCGGTTTTCTCGATCGAACTCCCACCGCTCCAGCAGCGCCGCGCCGATATTCCAGCATTGGCGAGATATTTTCTGGCGAATCTTGCCGCCGGCTCTTCGCCCATACCGCGGCCTACCGACTCTGCGCTACAGCTGCTTATGAGTCATAGCTGGCCAGGAAACGTGCGGGAACTGCAATTGGTTATGGAACGCGCTTGGATTCTGGCCGACGGTGAGCCGGCAATTCGTCCGCAGCACATCCACTTCCCTGCAGTTCATCTTGCCGCAGCGCTGGCAACAAGCTCGGTTCAAAGCGGCGCATTCTAAGAAAAATCTCATCGGCGTGGGCTACATGCTGGCAGGCATGTTGCAGAGAAAGTTGCGCCCATGCCCCCGCCCTCAACACGAGATGGCTCGATGCCACTGCTGCTCTTAACCGAGCGGCGGCGCGCAATGACCATGTCCACTTGCGACCGGCGCTGGAGCCATTTCTTCCCAACGCCATCGTGTTACCACCCGGAGAGATTCGTACCCATGTAACCGTGCAGTGGCTGGACGACGAACGGGCTTAGAGCGGGAAAGGAAGTCGCATTGTGAAGAAACCCGGCGAAGGTTACAACATTTGGCATGACGAAGAGGAGCGGGAACGCATCCTCGTGCAGCAACTACCCGAAGTGCGTTACATAGCTCGGCGTATTCATGAACGGCTTCCCCGCCATGTCCCGATCGAAGATCTGGTGCATGCCGGAGTGCTGGGCCTGATGGACGCGTTGCAGAAATTCGACTCCAGCAAGCAGGTGCAGTTCGGTTCCTATGCCAGATTCCGTATTCGCGGCGCCATCCTCGACAGCCTCCGCGAGATGGATTGGAGCCCTCGCGACCTACGACGCAAAGCTCGCAAGCTGCAGGACGAGCACAACCGTCTGAGCATCGAGTTAGGCCGGGTACCCACCGAGAACGAAATGGCCCAGAGCATGGGGATGAACCTCGCCGACTTTCAGCATCTGCTGAGCGAGATCGATGGCTTGGAAATCGGCAGTCTCCGAGTGCAACGGCCTTTTGATGGCAAGGAACAAGACCTCTGCGATTACTTGCCCAATGCCCCAGAAGACAGCCCGTTCCATCGCTGCTTGCACTCCGAAATGAAACAACTGCTGACGCGTGCTATCAGCGAACTGCCCGAGAAGGAGCGTCAGGTGCTCGCCCTTTATTACTTTGAAGAACTCACCATGAAGGAAGTGGGGGCGGTGCTGGGGATTGGTGAATCGCGAGTCTCACAAATTCACTCTTTAGCGGTTGTGCGGCTGCGCAGCCGTCTTCAGCAAAAGATGCCGCTCGAGCAGGCACATGCGGCGGCCATCGGATCGTGATCGAGTAAATGAAAAAGGCCACAGGAGCAGGACGAGAGAACCGGGGTGGTCACCCGTCGGCTCGATCAATCTATTTTTTAACTAAATCTTCCAATCCAGACTCGAATTAACAGTCGCGATTCGACCGATTCCTAAACCGTCCATATTAGTTGGCGAGCGAGGGCGCCAACGGGGGCACAGTCCTTTTCCGCAAGTGCTTCAGAGCTGATCAGAAAGAACTTTTTCCGCTTTCTTTTTTGCCTCGCGCTCTTTGCGCAGCATGCGGGCCACGTCGCCGAGAGGCATAGCATCGCGCTCTCCGGCTACTTCCCACAAGGGTCTGACTCCGCGGGCAAACTCGACGCCCGCTCCGCCAAGGATGTACGCCGGTGCAGCCAAGTCATGAACGGATGCATGTTCGGGATGGCTGGGAACCTGGACGGGATGAGCGTCACCGTAAAGCACCGGAGCCGTTTGAGTAAAGGCTGCGGTGGCAAATAGCAGAACTGCAAGCGTAAACATCACCTTCATACTGGTTTCCCTCGCTCGAGAATTACGACGCGACCTCGGTGGCTCGAAACCCACCCGGGCCATTGAAGCGTCTCTATCTGAGTACAGGCAAGCCCAATACCAAAGTAGCTGCTGGAATTGCCTGATTTACAGGCCAGTACAAAGGGCAAGTGACAATTGTTTTCACATCGCGGCCGGGCTGTGTGAGAAGTGCAGGACTTTGCGAACCCATCGTGCAGGCCTTCTTGTGCACCTGGGGAAAGTCTACGCTGGCTAACTACCTTGCCGTCAGTACTGTCTGTTCCGGGTCAATCAGCAGCTTTCGCGTTCCCACCGGCGCCGTGAGACGGAAAGCGCTTTCCGGCCCGTCAGCAAAGACCCGTTCAACAAACACTCGTTTCCCGCCCGCAAGCTGCGCCCACAAAGGCACCGAAGTTACCAGGCTTTTCGGCGCGTCTTTCTGCAGAATGGTGCCGGTGACCTGAACCGAGCGTTCCCGCGGAGTGAACTTCACCCCTTCCAACTCCAGGCGTGGTATTGCCGTACCGTTCACCCAGTTCTCATAGAACCAGTCCAATGACCTGTGGTTTTCATAGCGCGCCGCCGGAGGCAAGTCTTCTGCCAGCGCCTGCATTAACTCACGGGTGGTGATCGGCTTTCCCGCATACCGGTCACGCACTCTCAGAAGAGCGCGAACAAAGGGCTCTTGCTGGGGGTTGGCCGAAATTGTGGAATGCGGCCCGTGCTCTGGAGTGTCGTCCAGTATGTGGCGCAACATGTGGAATAGCCACGTGCCGCGGCCATAGCTTATGGCTTCGTAGCCGTCGGGAAACTCGGAAGAAAACAGGCGTGTCCCAAGCGTTACTGGCCCGGCATCTTTCAAGAGAGCGCCGTTCTTGTTCTTGTGCATCAAGTCTTCACGGTAGCGTTCCATGACACGTGCGAAGCCAAGCGGGTTTTGCGACTCCAGCATCATTAGGGAGCAGTAATTAGCGAGGCCCTCCGACATCCACTGGTCCCGATAGCCATGCCAGAACACCAGGTCGCCCCACCACTGATGGGCAGTTTCGTGGGCTGTAACCTGTTGGGAAAGCACCTCGTCCACAGGACTAAGGTGCAGCCGCGATCTCTCTTCCGGCGTGAGGAAGGAATAGCTTGATAGGAAGATCAGGCCCGGCCATCCCTGGCTGAGCGGACCTGGCATTTGCGTGAGGTTCAGTGTGCCGTATGGAAATGCTCCGAAGCGCTCCGTATAAAACCGCACTGCTCGCGCAGCTGCGTCGGCAACAACCTGCGCATTGCGCGCCGGAGACAACGGTACCTGCGGAGAAGTGACGGACTGTTGTGGCTGCGGTAACGGCGGAACTCGCGGCACTAAAATCACCTGCTCGGAAGCTTTTGGAAACGTACGTTCCACGCCAGCCGCCGCATAGGTTGCGATTAAGGTATTGCCTGCGTGTGCCTCAGCCTTGGAATACTTCCCCAGGTTGAAACCTGCTATAGGGATGCGGACGTCGGTAACCCAACGGCTGAATTTCTGAGCGGAAGTTTGCGCCGCTGGTGATTCCGCATCATCTCCAGTCACGCGTTTTCCTGTCGCCAACAGCGTCCATCCAGCCGGATAACGGAAGCGCAGGTCGAAAGTGCCTGCGGCCATTCCTCGATTCGGATACCAGGTGCCCCGCGCTCCCACATAAAGCAGCCCGCCTCCCGCTTCCGACAACACATCGCCGCCGTAAGTAAAGGTGAGATCGAGCTTTTGCCCCTGCCGCAGCTCCTCCGGAAACACCACTGCGACCAGATCGTTGCCTCTTCGCGCAAGCTGTGTGCCTTCGAGGGCCTGGTTCTGAATGTATTCCAACGACTGTTTCCCGCTGTTCACCGCGCGAACCTTCAGGTAGCGGGACAACTCAAATAACAGCGCCCTGCCTCCTCCGTGCAGCACCTCAATGCGCAACCGGGCAGTAGCCTCCAGCTCCGTAGGAGGCGTGACCTGGGCATCGATCTCATAACTCTGGATAGCGATGCTCTCTGCTGCTTGGGTGCGACTAGTCGAACCGGCCGCAAACTGCGCCCAAACGTTGTAATAATTCACCCCCTCCGAAGGCTTCTGTTGTCCGATCGAAATCTGCTCCGCGGAAGTGGAGTCATAGAACAAGTCGAAAATTCCAAGCCGCGCACTCTGCAGTCGTGCATGCAGAAAGCGATCCGGGCTTTGGGCTTGCTCCCCGCCGCCACCGCTAGTGCCCGCGCCATTTCCAGGTGGCAGATTCTTGCTGAACGTCATGAACAGCCGCAGGGCATCGCTGGCGGCAAGGTTACGACTGGTCTCATTCCATTTCGTTACGAAATCTCCTGGGTTGGCAGCATCGCGCAGGTAAGGGCGGAGCTGCGCAAATGTATCGTCATTGAACCGGAAATAAGCTGTCTCAAAGCGGTCTTCCAGGATTGCGGCCCCGGTAAACAGAGTCATCGAGGCGCGTTCCGCCTGGTCGGGAGGTATGACA
This sequence comes from Terriglobales bacterium, assembly GCA_035691825.1. Lineage (GTDB taxonomy): Bacteria > Acidobacteriota > Terriglobia > Terriglobales > Acidobacteriaceae > Gp1-AA122. The sequence goes on from DASSIO010000051.1 coordinate 36,690, forward strand.
AGAACCTCGCCGTCGCCTTCGAAAAATGCTCCCGTAACCTGCCCTTCGACGTCGCCCGTGAAAGCGATCGTGCCATGGTCCATGGTGATGTGAAGCTGGTCGTAATCGAGAGATGCTTGGCGTATCTCAAAAACGCGGGAGGGATCGAGCGCCACACTCTGCAATTGCAGGTAGAGTTGCTCGGCTGGCTTGCTCGCAGGTGATGCCTGCCTGAAGAATGCACCTGCGCTCTTTGCCTCGATTGCAGTCGCGGCAACGGCCACCACGAGGACCAGCGGGAGCAAGCGTTTCCATAGCTTGCTCGTTACCACGGTCACTACGTCCGCGTGTTTGGCCATTGCTAAAATGCGCTCTTGTGCGGGTTCACGTTATCTTCTTCTCATTAGTCGTCTTCGGCATTGCCTCGAGCGCACGGGCCGATGTCATTCACTTGAAGAATGGGCGCGCCATCTGGGCCGACCGCGTGCGCCAGAATGGGTCACAGCTCGAATACGACGTCGGTGACAATTCCTACGGCATCCCCCAAGCTTTGGTCGATCATGTCGAGTCGGGTGGAGTACCCCCACAGTTCGCCTCGGCGGCGGGATCGGGCGACCATAACATCCCCGCATTTGTCCCCAATAGCGACATGGGACCGGGCGGCGACTTGCCTTCGAAAATCATTCGTGACGGCCACGTCGACACCGACACCTTGCGCTCGTTCGAGGACAGCTCGAATCCGGAGCTTTCTGCTGCTGCCTATTTCATCGCGGGCAAGCACGAGTTCGATCACGGAAATTTTCCCCAGGCCCGAGCCTACTTCGATTCCGCTCTCCGGTTCCAGGGCGAAAGCGAAACCATCCTCAATTATTATGCGGCCACACTGGTCCGCATGGGGAGGGCCAAGGACGCTATTTCGTATGCGGAACATGCTACCCGAGTCGCGCCCGATTCCGCCGACGCCTTCGCCGTTCTGGGATCGGCGCAATTTACAGCGGATCAGACTCAGGATGCGATTCGCTCGTGGAAGACTTCGCTCAGGCTGCGCCCCGATAGCGCCATTCAACAGTACTTAGCCAAGGCGGAACGCGAAATGAACGCGGAATCCGATTTCAGCGAACACGCCAGCAGTCACTTCACTCTGCATTTCGAGGGTAAAGAAAGCTCACATGCGCTGCGGCAATCCATTCTGATGGCTTTGGAAGCGGATTACCAAGACCTCTCGCGCGAGCTTGCGTTTGTGCCGCACGACAATATCCCCGTCTTCCTTTACACCGAAAAAGCGTACTTCGACATTACGCAGGCGCCGGCCTGGACGGGCGCCGTGAACGACGGCAAGCTGCGCATACCCGTCAGCGGCATCGACACGGTCAGCTCAGAGTTGGCGCGCGTCCTGAAGCACGAGCTGGCGCACTCGTTCATCAATCAGATGTCTAGCGGACGTTGCCCGCAATGGCTGCACGAAGGCATTGCACAGAATCTGGAACCCAAAGGCCTCGGCGATCGCGGCCGTCGCCTCGCGCAGCTGTTTTCCACTCAGAGCGAAATTCCGTACAACAATCTGGAGCATGGGTTTATGCAGTTCTCGACCATAGAGGCCCTGCTGGCTTATGACGAGTCACTGGCTGCTGTGCAATACATTTCCGATAGGTATGGCCCCAGCGAATTGCCTCGCATATTGGAAAGAATCGGCAACGGATCGACAACCGAAGGCGCTCTCCGCGAGACCATCCATTCCGACTACGGCCAGTTGCAGATGGAAGTGGGAAAATTCCTGGCGGACCACTACGCTGATTAACTTGGACTAAAATCCCGAGCCACAGAAACGACGGGCGAGGCGCCCCTCGCCACATCACCTATTTGCTAGCTGTCAGACGGCGCTCGAGTTCGTCGACTTCCCGGGACAATTCCTTGGGCAGGCGTTCGCCAAAACGCGCGAAATAATTCCGGACGGACGGTACCTCGGCAAGCCAGGCTTCGACGTCGACGCTCAACAGCTTGGCCATGCTGGCGGCGTTCAGATTCAGGCCTTTGGTGTCGAAATCGCCAGAGTCGGGCAGCCTGCCAATCGGAGTATCCTTGGCATGAATTTTGCCTTCGCAGCGTTCGAAGATCCACTTCAGCACCCGGCTATTCTCGCCGTACCCGGGCCATAGATACTTGCCGTTCTCGTCCTGCCGGAACCAGTTGACATAAAAGATCTTGGGCAACTTGACGTTGGGCCGGTGGCCGATCTTGAGCCAGTGAGCAAAATAGTCGCCCATGTTGTATCCGCAGAACGGCAGCATGGCCATGGGATCGCGCCGCAGCTGGCCTACTTTGCCGGAGGCGGCAGCAGTCGTTTCACTGCTGGCGGTCGCGCCAAGAAACGTGCCATGTGTCCAGTTGAACGCCTCGACAACAATCGGCACTACGCCGGCCCGCCTCCCACCAAAGAGGATGGCATCAATCGGCACTCCCTGAGGATCCTCCCACTCGGGCGCAATGACGGGACACTGCTGGGCGGGCGCCGTGAAGCGAGCATTGGGATGAGCCGCGGGACGACCTGCTTCAGGCGTCCAGGGACGTCGCAACCAATCCATCAGTTCCGCTGGCTTCTGATCGGTCATCCCCTCCCACCACACGTCGCCGTCCGGCGTCATGGCGCAGTTGGTGAAAATGCTGTTCCGGGTGACCGACAGCATCGCGTTCAGATTCGATTTCGGGCTGGTCCCGGGCGCAACCCCGAAGAAACCAGCCTCGGGGTTGATGGCGTAGAGCCGTCCATCCTCGCCGAACTTCATCCACGCAATGTCATCGCCAACCGTCTCCACTTTCCAGCCAGGTATGGTTGGAATCAGCATGGCTAGATTCGTCTTGCCGCAGGCGGACGGAAAGGCGCCCGTCATGTATTTCACTTTGCCGGACGGCGAGGTCAGCTTCAGGATGAGCATGTGCTCCGCCATCCAGCCCTCGTCGCGAGCCTGCACCGACGCGATGCGGAGAGCGTGGCATTTCTTAGCTAACAAGGCGTTCCCGCCGTAGCCCGAACCATAGGACCAGACTTCGCGAGTATCGGGAAAATGACAGATGTACTTGTAGTCGGGATTGCAAGGCCAGGTGGAATCCTGCTGCCCTGGTCCGAGCGGAGCCCCGATCGAATGCAGGCCGCGGACAAACTCCTCGTCGGGCCCAAGCAGTTCGAGGACGGGTAGGCCCACCCGAGTCATAATGTGCATGCTGGCCACGACATAAGGTGAGTCGGTGATTTCCACGCCAATTTTGGCCAGAGGCGAGCCCAAGGGACCCAGGTTGTACGGGATCACGTACATCGTCCTGCCGACCATCGAGCCGGAGTACAAGCTCCGCAGCTTCTCTTTCATTTTCGCCGGATCTTCCCAGTTGTTGGTAGGGCCGGCTTCTTCGGGACTTTTCGCACAAATAAACGTCCGATCTTCGACCCGGGCCACGTCCGCAGGATTGGAGCGGACGAGAATGCTATTGGGACGCTTCTCTGGGGCAAGGGGGATGGCAGTGCCGGCCAGAATCAGCAGCCGCTGCATTGCCTGATACTCCTGCGCGGAGCCGTCACACCAGTGAACACGGTCCGGCCGGCACAGGCGTGCAACTTCTTCGACCCATTCTGTCAGCCGATTGTTGCTGTTAACGCTTCCTATCTCGGCTTCCACCACCAGACTGGACATAAAAATGGTTCCTCCCACTAGTCCGAGACCAGAACTGCGTTTCGGCCCAGATCACTGCGTGTTTGGCGACCAGGTACCGCGGCGGACGTCAGCGGTTTGGTTGAAGGCGACTCGTCTATTGTCCCTCAACAACAACAAATTCTCCAAGTCCCCGCCTGCGGCTGTGAGCCGGCGAAAGCACACGACCCGCGGTCAGACAAAAGAGCGTGTCAGCCCGCGGACAGCTAGTGGTTTGGAAGGCGCGACTTAGTAAAGGGTTGCTGGCGAGGTGCTTCAGGGCTGCTGCGCGACCGGTTCGCCTTCCAGCTCGGCTACAGCCGCATCAAGATGTTGCAAAGTCTGATCTACGGTCAGGGAGTACATCTCGCGTCCGACGCCTTCACCGGTTTCCAGCGCGGTCTTAAGGAAGTGGCCGGCGATCTCGATGGCAAGCGGGTCCGTGATAGTTTTTCCCGTGCGCTTCTTGTATTCAACCCACGCAGGCAGGGGAAGAGCGACCCAAACTGGATGGCCATCAACCAGGAACTTGATGTCGACCGCGTCTGCATGCCGAGTGGCGATCGCGACAATCAACTTGGTGTAGACGCAGTGGACTTTCTTCTTGCTCCAGCGCTCGACTGCTTCGAAGTTATCGAACATGGCTGTTAAAACTATATCGAACGCGTTGGCATACGAGCAATGAGCCTGGTGCAAGCACCGCGGCAGTCGGAAGGCCGCCGGGCTCTCAGCTAAGATAGGTTTGTGCCTCTAACCGCTTGCCTCGCTCCGGAGATCCTGGAAGCCAATAACCTGACCAAATTTAACTGGCTGGTCCACGGTTTCAGTACTCGCCGGGGCGGCTGCTCCCGCCTATATGGGGGTGAGAGCCTGAATCTGGGATTCACAAAAGGCGATTCGCGCGCGAGCGTAGAAAAGAACCGGCAGCTGTTCTGCCGGGAGCTGCAAGCGTACAGCGGCAAGAAGAAGTGGCCGCTGATCACACTCAGGCAGATCCACTCGGACATCATTCACCGCGTCGACGGCATTCCCGAAACGCCGCTAGTAGGCGATGGCCTGGTGTCAAATATCCCCGAGCTGTTGCTGGCCGTGCAGACGGCGGATTGTCTCCCTGTCATTCTGGTTGACAGGAAGCGCAAAGCGGTTGGCGTTTTCCATGCGGGTTGGCGGGGAACACTGAAACGGATCGTCGAAAAAGGGGCCGGAGAAATGCGGCGCTGGTTTGGCACACAGCCCACAGACCTGAGCGCGGCGATCGGGCCGGGTATACACAGTTGTTGCTACGAGGTCGGGAACGAAATCCAAAGCAAGTTCGAAGCGCAGTTTGCCTATGGCGATCGCCTGTTCCGCGAGACCAAAGAGTCAGACGAGATCCACGAGAGGTACCCTCTGCTGTTCCTGACCGCCCGCGCGCCTGGACATTCCGAATTGCCGCACAAGCTCTTCCTCGACCTGGTAGAGGCCAACCGGCAGCAATTAGTAGCGATCGGAGTTCCGGAAACTAGCATCAGCGCATCGGAACTTTGCACCTCCTGTCGCAGTGATCTTCTGTTCTCGTATCGCGCAGAAAAGGGGCGTACCGGGCGAATGATGGCAGTGGTGGGAATTCGCAAGATCGGTAACTGATCAAGCCGTCAAACTGACTATCTAGTAGAACAAGTACTTTCTCCACTTATCGTCGGAGCGGCCCAGCAAGCGCATGATGTGGCGGCTGGTATGGAGATTGAACGCGCGCGGTTCACGCATCAGGTGCATGCCCGCCTCGCCCGGAAGCTGGTTGCCCTTGCGCCGGTTGCAGGGATGGCAGCAGGCCACAAGATTTTCCCAAGTTGAGGAGCCACCCCGGGAGCGGGGGATCACATGGTCCAACGTCAGCTCGCTGGAAGGCAGCACTTCGGCGCAATACTGGCAGGTATTACGATCGCGTAACAGGATGTTCTTGCGGGAGAGCGCCCGTGTCTGGTGCGGAATACGCCTGTATTCCAGGAGCCGGATTACAGAAGGGATCCGGAAAGCCAGGCGGGCAGCATGCAGATAATGGCCATTTTCCTCTTCGGCCATGGCGATCCCCTTGAGCACCAGAACGATTGCGCGGCGCGCAGCACAAACATTGATTGGCTCATAGGACGCGTTCAGCACCAAAACCGGCGCATGCAGCCCGGTGTAGCCGCCATCGTGGGCGAGCATGGGCGCCGGCATCTCGCTGTGCAATCTCCGCATGCTGCTTCCCGAATTCTTGGATTTAAGCGACATACTTCTTAAACATGTGCCGCCATCGCGGCATGAGCACTTTCGTCCATTCCTTCTTTTACTTGGGATGCAATGTCGGCGTGCGCCGCTTCCAGCTTCAGGGTTCGAGCCGCGGTGGCTACCCAAACCCGGGTAGCGCCCGCACGCCGAAGCAGGCGCGCGCACTCGGAGACCGTTGTCCCCGTAGTAAAGACGTCGTCGATCAAGACAACCTGCCGTCCTGACACTTGTTCCGGTTGCGCAATGACAAACGCCCCGCGGATATTGGCTCGCCGTTGATGACTGCTCAGCCCCGTTTGCGATTGCGTGGCGCGGCTTCGCACAACAACGCCTGCGTGCAGTTTCAAATCCAGATTCGCCGGCCTCAGTTTGAGGGCTGCTCGCGCGATCAACTCGGATTGATTGAAACCGCGTTCCTGCAGCTTGCGTTCGTGCAGCGGCACGGGGACAACGAGCGGCCTGGCTCCTTCGAAGGCAACGGACAGATGTTCGATAACTTCCGCTAGCATTCTTCCGAGCACGGACGCTGCCGGCCGTACCTGCTGATATTTGAGCAGATGGATGAGATCCCGCAAGCCGCCCTCGTAGCTGCCATAAGCGGCGGCCTTGTCGTAAGCCGGCTTCATTCTGCGGCAGAGCCCGCACATCGGTTCGCCGTGCTCGCCCGCAGCGGCATAAGGAGAAACCAGGCGTTCCCCGCAAAGCGCACACAAGCTCCCCGCGATGGGCCGGAGCGCAGCAAGACACTCGTCACAGACCGGCAGGCGGGATATTCGTACCAGGGGGGAACCGCAAATTCGGCAATCGGAAGGAAAAAGGGTGGTAAATACACTCTCGGCAGCCGCCACAGCCCAGGAGACAAAAACAGTCTCCACCTCGGACTTGGGCCCAGACCCGGTTCGTTTTAGGTCTTCACTACTGCTGAAGACGACCTCCCGAGGGCCAGATCACGCTGCCGACGTGATCCCGGCAAATGCTTCTAAGTAAATCTAAGTATAGCTATGATCCTGATCCTCACGCAACGCGGTGCGTGGTTACCGAGGTCGGCAGCACGGAAATGCCTTGTCGAACCCGGGGCTGAATGCCGGGCACTGATGCCAAACGATAGCAGCGGCAGAAGCAACTCACGCACCGGTAGGGACGCAGGAACAACGCCCTGAGGATCACCTTTTCGACGAAGTTCTTGCGCCGGGAATAGAACGCACTGGAGTGGCCACACTCGGGACAGGTAAATTTCTGGAAATGAGAAGAGAACTCCTCAAGGGACATGGCTTACCCCCTCAAGACTGCGCCATTCTACAACGCAAGGGTGTCCCGCGCACTTGTAATGCGTACGGCTAGCATGCTAACTTGCGCCGTCACATCCAATTGAGGCCCGGTCATTCTTACGAGGTTATACCGATGAGCACGCAGACGATCTCCACTAGCCAGGTACCTCGAAAGCACGTTCCCTTTGTCCCGCCCACCATGGAAATGCGGGAATTCACCTTCCGCGCAGTTCTTCTCGGAATGGTCATGACCGGCATCCTCGGCGCGGCCAATGCCTATTTGGGTTTGCGGGCGGGGATGACAATTGCAGCAACCTATCCTGCTGCGGTTATCGGCATGGCGGTGCTGCGCCTGGTCAAAGGTTCAATTCTGGAAGAGAACATTGCTCGGACCGTCGGGGCCATCGGAGAGTCAGTCGCAGCGGGCGCGGTGTTTACGATTCCGGCGTTCGTCCTGGCGGGCTTATGGCCAAGCTTGGGGATGGGCAGATACTGGCAGTCCGTTGCGTTGATGGCGATTGGCGGCTTGTTGGGCATCTTGTTTGTGACCTTGCTACGGCGCGTGATGGTCGAAGATCCCGAGTTGCCCTTCCCTGAATCGGTGGCCGCCTCGGAAATTCACAAAGCAGGGCAACAGGGCGCCCGCTCAGCAAAGATTCTGTTCGCCAACATGGGAGGCGGCGCGCTGCTCTACTTCCTGTCTCAGATCAACCTTTTCTGGTACACGCGCCAGATCATCGTCAACATCCCCAAGATGCCCGCCGGCTTACGCCTCGGTCGCAGCAGCACAGCTCCATTGCTTTCTACGGGCGGCATGTCTACCTTCACCTCACCAGCCGTTAGCCCCGCCTATCTGGGCGTGGGATACATCATCGGACCGCGCTTGGCAGCGCTCAACTTCGCCGGGGGAGTGCTGGCGTGGGGCTTGCTTGTCCCCCTTCTAATTTATTTCCTCGGGCCGAATCTTCCCGCCATGCCGCCGGGTACCGCTCCAGCAGATTATTGGAGCGGAATTGCGTTCAGCGTGTGGTTCTCCATCGTGCGCCCAATCGCGGTTGGCGGCATGCTGGTGGGTTCTGGATTCACCCTGTTTCGTATGCGGAAGCAATTGATGGCAGGCTTGAAACGGTCGGTATCCGATCTGAAGAAGTCAGCCGAAGCTCATGCCGCCACCGAGCGGCCGGATCGGGACCTCAGCATTAAAGTCGTCATGCTCGGCGTCGCTCTCGTCTTCGTAGCGATGATTGCTCTCTACTATTTCTTCATTGCCGGGGCCCACAATCTGACCGGAAACAAAATCATCGCGGGCGCGCTGGTAGCGGCGGCCGTCATGGTTGTTCTGGGATTCTTCTTCGCCGCCGTTTCAGGCAATCTGGTAGGCATGATCGGATCGTCGAACAATCCGGTATCAGGGCTCACTTTGTGCACCCTCGTGGTAGCGGCTCTGCTCATGGTGGCCATGGGCGTTTCGGGAATCGGCGGTGTAGCAGCGGTTTTGGGAGTGGCTGCCGTGGTTTGCGTCTCGTCGGCAGTCGCCGGAGAAATGCTGCAGGATTTGAAGGCCGGGCATATTCTCGGAGGCACACCGGCCAAAATGCAGATCGGCGACATTTTTGGCACCATCGTTGCCTCCCTGGTTCTCTTTTTTCCACTGATGATTCTCGATAAGGCCTACCACTTTGGCAGCGCCGCTCTCCCCGCGCCCCAAGCCGGATTGATGGCCATGCTGGCGCAGGGCATCGTTGGCGGGAACATGGCTTGGCCGCTGGTGGTTGTGGGCATTTTCATGGGATTTGCCATGATCATGGTGGAGGTGAAGAGTCCCATGCTGTTTGCTGTGGGCATGTATCTGCCGCTGGAGACCACCTCTGCGATCTTCGTCGGGGGTATCGTGCGCTGGTTCACCGACAAGATGCGCGACCGCCGTGGTTTCAACGACGCCCAAAAGGCACGGGTTGACAATGCCGGCGTCCTCACGGCCTCAGGACTGATTGCCGGAGAAGCTCTATGCGGCCTGGTCATTGCCGCGATTGTCGGAAGCCAGCATCAACTGTGGCATGTCGCGCTGGGTGACGTCTCCTTTTCAGGTCTTATCGGTTTCGCCGTGCTCATCTTTGTCATGATGAAAGTGCCGCTGGCTAATGCCGGCAGTCCGGATGAGCCCGCCCCGCCTGCGGCCATCATGTGACAAACCTTTACCACAGAGGCTACAAAGGAACACAAAGGAGCAAGCTCCTTCGTGTTCCTTTGTGACCTTAGTGGTTGATTTTGTTAAATGCCCATCCCGGAAAATATTTCCCGTGTTCGAGACCGGATTGAGAGAGCGGCGGAGCGCGCGGGCAGAAATCCCGACGAAATCTCATTAATGGCAGTGAGCAAGACGTTCGGACCGGAGCAGATTCGCGAGGCCTACTCGGCAGGCCTGCGCCTGTTTGGGGAAAACCGTGTGCAGGAATTTGCGGGGAAGATCGATTCTTTGCGCGATCTGCCCGATGCCGATTGGCATTTGATCGGTCACCTGCAAAGCAATAAAGCCAGCAAAGCGGTTGAGTTGTTCTCCGCAGTCGATTCGGTGGATTCGGCGCGGCTGGCTGAAAAATTGAATTCCTCTGCCGAAAATCTCGGGAAGAACTTGCGTCTGCTCATCGAGGTGAATGTCGGGGGTGAGGAAGCGAAGAGTGGTGTCGACCCGAACTCCGGCGAACTGGAAAACATTTTGCTCGCAGCAGAACGCTGGCCGAGCCTCGAAATTTGTGGGCTGATGACGATTCCTCCCTTCACGGACAATCCGGCAAGCGCGCGGCCGTACTTCCGTACACTGCGCGAGTTGCGTGACCAGATTGTCAGGCGAAAGTTGCCCGCAGTCAGTATGGGCGTGTTGTCCATGGGCATGTCGCACGATTTCGAAGTGGCGATTGAGGAGGGCTCAACCTGCGTGAGGCTCGGGACGGCTATTTTCGGCGAGAGAAAAAAGCCGTAACCACTGAGACACGGAGTCACGATCAAGCGCGAAACACCGAAGGATTCTCTTCTCTGTGACTCGGTGCCTCCGTGGTGAATTCATATGATCGTCGTTAAGGACACCTCCGCTGGCGCCACATTTGCTGTCAAGGTGCATCCTCGCGCGCGGCGGAACGGCATCACTGGCGAGATTGGCGATGCGCTCAAGCTGGACCTGACAACTCCTCCAATAGAAGGCCGCGCCAACGACGCTTGCACTCAGTTCATCGCTCAGCTTTTGGATGTATCGCGATCTTCGGTTACCATAGCTGCCGGCCAGAACAGCCGGATCAAGGTCATTCGCGTCGCCGGTCTCTCGGCCGATGAAGTTCGCAAGCGTCTGCGGTACTGATCCGCCAGACAATTACTCTATGCCGACGCCCGCCGCTGAAAAGCCCGCCCTAAGCTTCTCCGAACGCCTGCGGGAAATCCGTACCGGCTTCGATCGCCCGTTCTGGGTCGCCAATATCAGCGAGATTTTTGAGCGCCTCTCCTACTATGGAGCGTTCGCTTCGCTAGCGGTTTATCTGCAGGAGCGGCTGAACTTCTCTACCGAGCAGACGGGAACGTTGACGGGAATCTTCGGCGGGATGGTTTGGTTTCTGGCCATGTTCGGAGGAGCAGCCGCTGACCGCATGGGATTCCGGCGGGCGCTCTCCATCGCCTACCTGATTTTGTCCATTGCGTACTTTCTGATCGGATCCATTGGTGCCTCGTGGCTGGCGCCAGTGCGTGCCGCCGTGCCGCTTCTTCTATTCGTGGGCGTCATTCTCGCCCTCCCGGCTCTGGGGATTTCTCTGGTGAAACCATGCGTTGTGGGTACAACCGCACGCGCCTCCAAGGAAAGCGTCCGCTCGATTGGGTACTCGATCTATTACACGCTGGTAAACATTGGCGGAGCTGCCGGCCCCTATTGCGCGTCCTGGGCGCATCGCCACTTGGGCGTGGAGAACGTTTACCGCGTAGCCGCACTCAGTGTGTTTGCGATGTTTTTTGTCGTCCTGCTCTTCTTTCGTGAGCCACGGAAGCCTGGGGATGCGCCTGTGCCGTCCCTCGCCGAAGTTGCGCGGAATTTCTGCGTCGTCCTGGGCAACTATAAGCTCGTGTTGCCGGTCGTGCTCATTGCGTTGTTGCTGAGGATTGCGCTCTGGGTTTCACCGGCCCTCACCGTGCCGTGGTGGGCTTGGACAGTTCTGCTCGTGCTAATTCTTGCGGGACTCAGCCGCTTCATGTGGTTCCTGGTCCTGTTTACGGGATATTGGGTTGTGTTCTGGCAACAGTACATCAGCTTGCCGGGATACATTCATGGCTATATCAATCCACAGGCGGACGTAGAACTCATCTTAGTAACTGACGGCTTGACGGTAATCTGCCTGACCATTGCCCTGAATTTCTTGACGCGCAAGATTCCGGCTTTTCAGGCGATCATTCTCGGTACGGCAATCACTTCGTTGTCCTGGTTAATTCTGGCGTCCCGGCCGGCGGTTTGGGCAGCCGTGCTGTCGATCTTTGTGCTGGCTCTGGGCGAAATCATTCAGTCGCCACGGTACTACGAATACATTTCGCGGTTGGCGCCCCCCGGACAACAGGGCACCTACATGGGTTTCGCGTTTCTGCCCATTGGTATAGGCTCGCTTATCGGCGGCTGGTACGGTGGCCTGCTGATGCACCACTTTGGCGAGCTGCAACATCAGCCCGCGCGTATGTGGTGGGCGGTCACAGCCGTCGGACTGGTCACGGCGGCACTCCTGTGGATCTATGATCGCGTCGTGGTTGGCAAAGCTGTCAGTAACCAGGAATCAAGGATCAGTAGTTAGCAATTAGCTATTAGCAGTCCGCTGTCGGCTGTCGGCAAAAACATTCGCACGAAGAATTGTCATCCCGAGCAAGCGAGGGATCTGCATTTCGGCGTTTTTTCGAACCTCCGACTCGCATCCCCAGCACTGAATGCTAAGTGCGAATTTGCTGACTACTGACTCCGACTACTGACCTGCATTATGCCCAAGCGCCGAATCACGTCGCGCTACATTGCTGACCACATCCGGCGCGTTCTGAAGGATGGCGGCTCCGCGCCGCATGCGGAAGGCGTGCAGCACTTCTTCAAAGAAGTCATCAAGTCCCGGGGCTGGTACACGGCCGAGCTCCGAAAAGTTGCGGTCCGTTTTCGGCGAACCATCCTCAAGGAACAAGGCTTGGACTTCCTCGTCGGGGTCTCAGACGAGCTGTTTCATGGAAAGGTGCTGGAAGAAAAATCCTTTGCTATTTATTTGCTGCAGACGCTTACCGCCCAGTTCAGTGATCGCGAGTTTCGCCTGTTTTCGTCGTGGCTGCAACGAATCACGAGCTGGGCGGATCACGATGGATTGGTCCACTATCTGATCGCACCCATGCTTGCGGCCAAGCCGAAGCGCTCTGCAGTTGTGTTTCGGTGGGCGAAATCTCAGGATCGCTGGCATCGACGAGCGGCTTGCGTAGCCTTGATTCAGGGCACAAGACAAAAGCAGTTCTTTTCGCAAATTCAGCGGCTCTCGAATCAACTGTTATCGGATGAAGACGACATGGTGCAGAAAGGGCTGGGCTGGCTTCTTAGAGAGACCGCCAAGGCCGATCCCAAGCGGACGGTGCCGTACTTGATGAAAATTCGTGCACACGCACCGCGACTGGTCTTGAGGACGGCATGCGAGACGCTGCCGGCAGTTAGCAAGAGGAGAGTGCTGGTGACGAACTGAGCCATCGGATGACCGGCCAAACAAAAAGACTTTGAGATTCTTTTCCAAAGTCGAAGACACTTTCCAAATTGCCGGACGCGGCTGTGTGGTCGTTCCTGCAGTCCCTGACCCTAATCTCGGTTGGCGAATTAAGCTGGGGATGCCACTCCAGTTGCGCACGCCCACGGGGCATTTTATTGACACTCGCATAGCTGGTGTCGAAATTCTCTGCGGCCCGAAGGTCAAGGACCGAATTGCATTCCTCCTGCCAACAGACATTGCCCGGCAGGACGTTCCCGCGGGAACTGAGATTTGGTTGCTGGAAAACGCGGGCGGCTAAAGCTCACTCCAGCGTGGCCATTCGCGCAAATCTCAGGCCTTGTTTACAATAGCTGTTTGCCCCCATGGACCTGTCTGCCATTCAGAGTGCGCTGCGCGAACGCAACATCGACGCCTGGCTTTTTTACGACCACCATCATCGCGATCCCATCGCTTATCGGGTTCTCGGCTTACCTGAGCACATTATGGTTACCCGCCGCTGGTATTACTTGATTCCTGCTCAGGGGCAGCCCACGAAACTGGTCCACAAGATTGAATCCCACCACCTGGATCCGCTCCCCGGATCCACCCGGTACTACTCGGCCTGGCAGGAACTGTTCGGCAACATCAAGGAAATGCTCTCTTCCCATCGCGACATCGCGATGCAGTATTCTTCCAACAACATCATTTTCACTGTGTCGCTCGTCGATGCGGGCACAGTCGATATGATTCGCGGTCTGGGCAAGAACGTGATCAGTTCCGCCGACCTGGTCGCGCAGTTCGAAGCCACTTTGAGCGACGAGCAGATCAAAACTCACTTCCAGGCGCGCGATGCGGTCGACGCCATTACCTCGGCGGCCTTTCAGGAAATCGCGCGGCGTGTACGCAACGGCGGCGCCACTGAGTACCAGATTCAGCAGTGGATCATGGAAGCGTTCCGGCGGGAGAATCTCGTAACCGACGATCCTCCTAACGTTTCCGTGAACGCGAACAGCGGAAATCCCCATTATGAGCCGACGGCCGATTCCTCCTCCCGGATCCGGGAAGGAGACTTCGTTCTACTGGACATTTGGGCAAAGAAGAACACTCCGGGTGCCGTTTACTATGACATTACCTGGACCGGGTTTGTGGGTAAGTCGCCCTCGGAACAGCAGCGGAAGGTCTTTGACGTCGTCCGCGGCGCGCGCGACGCGGCCATCAACAAAGTGAAAACCGCTGTCGGGGAAGGTCGCCGCATTGCCGGCTGGGAAGTTGATCGTGCGGCCCGGGACCACATAAACAAGGCGGGCTTCGGCGAGCAATTCATCCACCGTACTGGGCACTCGATTGGCACAGAGATCCACGCTAACGGCGCAAACATGGATGACCTTGAGATCCATGACGAGCGCCAGATTCTGCCAAACTCCTGCTTCTCCGTGGAGCCGGGAATTTACTTGCCCGAGTTCGGAATTCGGAGCGAGATCAACATGATGGTGCGGCCGGGCTCAGCGGAAGTAACAGGAAAAACTCAAGACCAGATCGTGATCATCTGATGGCAAATTCCCCTACCCCCAAAGCTGCCGAGCGCGAAAAAGTCGCTGTTGCTTCCAGCAGCACGCTTTCGATCGTTGTTCCTGCCCTCGCCTGGTTCATCCCCGGCGCCGGGCACCTGCTGCAAAGGCGCTGGGTTCGCGGCGCGCTGCTGATGATTTCTGTTGTAGCCATGTTCGTTCTCGGGCTGGCGATGCAAGGACACGTTTACAAGCCCAACGGCGGCGACATTCTCGACATTCTCGGTTTTGTCGGTGATGTGGGTGCCGGCGGGTTGTACATCCTGGCGCGTGCGAATGATTGGGGTCAGGCGGCGATCGCCCACGCCACCGCGGATTACGGAACCAAGTACATCATTGTTGCCGGCCTGCTGAACTTCATCAGCGTGGCCGACGCTTACCACATCGCTATCGGGAAAAAGCAATGAACCTGGAGCTGTCTCACTTCAGCGCGGCTATCCTGTTCGCGCTTTTCGCTTCCATCGTCTTTGGGATCACGCAGCGCAATAGTTCACGCGACATGATCCGTTACGGCGCCTACTGCTTCGCCATGTTCGTGGGAGGCGTCATTGTGGCGGGCTGGGTAATGTGGTTCCTGCGAAGGTAATCGGCTGCGCCAATTAGCTCCTTTTATCTGCACCCCTCAAAGAAGCGGCCGAAACAAGAAAGGCCATCCCATATGGATGGCCTTTCCGACATGTGCGGCTTCCCCTCGCTGATTAGTCAGCCGCCATGGATGGGCGTTGCGGATTCTGTGCTGGTGTAAACTGCTCCGCTTCAGTTGAGCCCGTCAGCGCGGTAATAGACGATGTTCCGCCCGCGATAACCTGCGTCACCTGGTCGAAGTAGCCTGTACCCACGAAGCGCTGGTGCTTCACACCTTCGTAGGCGTAGTCGCGTTCGCTGGCGAATTCCTTCTCCTGCAAACGGGAATAAGCGGTCATGCCGTTCAGGCGGTAGTTACGCGCCAGTTCGAACATCGCCAGATTCAGCGAATGGAATCCGGCGAGCGTAATGAACTGGAACTTGTAACCCATTGCTGCGAGTTCTTTTTGGAACTTCGCGATCGTAGCGTCGTCCAGCTTCTTCTTCCAGTTGAATGACGGCGAGCAGTTGTAGGCCAGCATTTTCCCGGGATGTTTGTCGAGCACAGCCTCGGCGAACTTGCGCGCCTCTTCGATATTCGGAGAAGAGGTCTCACACCAGATCATGTCCGCATAGGGCGCGTACGCGATACCGCGCGCGATGGCGGAATCGATACCGCCGCGAATACAGAAGAAGCCTTCGGGAGTGCGCGAGCCAGTCAGGAATTCGTGATCCCGCGGATCGATGTCGCTGGTGAGCAGGTGCGCGCCGTTCGCGTCGGTGCGCGCCATGATCAACGTCGGAACGCCCATCACGTCCGCTGCTAAACGCGCCGCTACAAGCTTTTGGATCGCCTCCACGGTTGGCACTAGCACCTTGCCGCCGAGGTGTCCGCATTTCTTTGCGGAAGAAAGCTGGTCCTCGAAGTGGACGCAAGCCGCCCCCGCCTCGATCATCGCCTTCATCAACTCGAAGGCATTCAGGTTTCCGCCAAAGCCCGCTTCGGCGTCAGCCACAAGCGGAACAAACCAATCGGTGCCGTTATGACCTTCGGCATGGTGGATTTGGTCGGCACGCATGAGCGCCTGGTTAATGCGGCGAACGACATTCGGCACGCTGTCGGCCGGATAGAGGCTTTGATCGGGATACATCTGGCCTGCATCGTTGGCATCGGCCGCAACTTGCCAACCGCTGACATACACCGCTTTCAGCCCAGCCTTCACCTGCTGCACAGCCTGATTGCCTGTCAGGGCGCCTAGCGCGGGCACGTACGACTCTGTATGCAACGACTCCCAAAGGCGCTCGGCGCCGCGCCGGGCCAGCGTGTATTCAATCCGGATAGAACCGCGCAGCTTCTCGACATCAGAAGTGCTGTAAGGCCGCGTGACGCCATCCCAGCGTTTCTCGTTCAAAGCATTCTTGGAAGTTTTGCCATTCGTTGCCATAGTGTCGTCCTTATTTTGAAATCCGCCCTTGCGGGCATCGGCCATTGTTTAGAACGGATTGAATTCTCCGTTCCGAATCATTGCTTCGCTGATCCGGCGCGCTTCGCGGAATGTTTCCGGTGTGCCCAGATCCTTTCCAGGATTCGCGATCAGCTTCTCTAATTCCTCATCAAACAAACGCGTTACCAACTCCGGCGTGTGGACCACGATCCGTCCTTCTTCGTCGAGCACTGGCACATGCCCGTTGTGGCGCATGCGCTGTGCAATCATGAGGCGGTAAATGCGATCGGTTGCCAGATCCTCCATGTAGCCGTCGAGCAGGCTCGCCCCTTTTCCGTTCAGCACGCCGTTACGGTATCGAATCACGGTGCGAACGGCGGCTCGCGTGCCGCCCAGGGTGTGCTGTCCCACCCCGTGAGGAATCGGCCGCAGATCGGGATAACGCTCGGCATGCGGCCGGCGGGCGTGCAACTGATTCGGATAAGGAAATTGATCGAGGGCAATTTGGTTCTGATCCGGGTGCCCCGTCCACGCACCATCCATCAGGCAATCCGCTTCGTTCCTCTTATCTTTCGCCAGAATTTCGAGCGCGCGGGTGTTGAGCTCCGCATCTTCCCGGCTGGGATAGAGCGCGGTCATTCCCCCTATCGCCAGCACGCCGCGCTTGTGGCAAATTTCTGGCATCAGCTCGCGCAGGTTCTGAAAGAACGCCACGTTATACGGAATGGTGTTCCGGTCGGGCAGCACCCATTCCGGATCATTCAGATTGAAATGAATCAGGCTGGCCATGTAGTCCCAGCGTCCGAGGTTTAGGCCGACAATGTGGTCGCGCAAGTTGTAGAGGAACTCCTCCATCTGGAACGCGAGCGGATGCGACTCCACCAGCGCCATGCACTTGATGTAGTCGCGTGGCCAACCGCGCGCTTCGGCAATGGCTTGGAACAGATCGCGCCACCACAACGCCTCTTCGGCGGACTCGGACTTGGGAATATAGAAAGACAGCGGATGCTTCAACTCACTGGGATCGATCTGAAATGCGACCCGGGCCACGTCGAACAGCGATGCCGGCGTGAGCTCGTCGCCGAAGATCCCACCCTGGTGGATATGCAACCCACGCGGCCGAATCCAGATCACCGTCTTGCTGGACTGGATGCCAACGACGCGGTCGCGTTTCTTGTCGTAGAAGGTCAGCGTGCCACGCAGGGCCGCGAGGATGTTCTCCACTCCGAGCCCCTGGTGCTCCCACTCGTTTACAGTGGAATCTTCCAGGTCCAGCATTACGCCCGGCGCGCCGGAGTTGAGCATCTTCACCACCAACTCGGCATCGTCGGCCGGACCGGTCATCTGGTTGCGCTGATCCTGGCACCATTCTGGCAATTCAATCCGCCAGCCGTTGCGTACGGCGTCGCGGGGATAACAGTGCGCGGGCTTATTGCCCTCCAGCGATTCTTCCAGCCTCTGCTCCCGAACCCGGAGCAGATCTTCTTGCCAGCAGGCAAAGCGGCGATGCAACGGAGCAAAGAATTCCAGAAACCCGGCGGGGAGATCGCGCTCAGGTACAAAGCCTGCAGGAGCACAGTTCAGATGGAACCCAATCGAAGGTCGCGAGCTGATATCGGATACCGCCATAAAATCGTTTACCCCTTTTTTGACCGGCGCTTGGATGCCGCCCACCGCGAAAACGTCTACTCTGGCAAGAGCTGACAAGGTCGGAACCCCCTCTTCAGCCCCTTTTATGCGGCTCGAAGACACACCTCCGCTACGGCGGCATGGGGTTCTTTTCAGAACTGCCCGCCGCCCTCAGACCCAGAGCATGTGTACCCGAAGCTGGATGCGCGTTGGCTGCCGCGAACGCTGCTCCCCTGGGGCCAGGAAGCACTCACCCCCAGCCATCCTCAGGTGCAGATTCTGCGGTAGTGCGCCTCCCCGGTCAAACGGAACGTTTTGATCAGCGTGATAAAATTTATTGATCAATAGTTCTACTTAGGATAACCAAAGCTTGTGAGCTGCGGGAGCCGGAATATTGAAATTGGCGGACAGCGGCTCGCGCGAGAGGGCGCATGGAAATTGACCAGGTAGAGACTTTCTTGGCAGTGTCCACCTTCGGTGGTTTTCATCGGGCGGCGGAGGCTTTGCGCGTCAGCCAGCCTGCCGTTAGCGCCCGTATTAAGGCGCTCGAGGAGTCACTGGGCGCGAAGCTGTTTTCCCGGTCACGTACAGGACTCACACTGTCCGATGCGGGTAAGACATTCCGCCCCTATGCCGAGCAGTTGCTAAAGGCGGCTTCGCAGGCGCGGCAAGCGGTTCACGAACTCCGTCCGGGCAGTGCTGGGCCTTTGCTGGTGGCATCGGCACTCTCCATCTCCGTTTATTTCTTGCCGGATGTTTTGAAGCGCTTCCAGCGTGCACACCCTAATATGCTGGTGGAAATCCGCTCGGGACATTCGAAAGCTGTTCTCGAGATGGTGCTTAGCGGCGACGCCGAGATCGGACTTGCGCGCTCGCTGCAGCATCCCGAGGTAGAGACGTTCAGCCTCAGAGATGATCCCCTGCTGCTGGTGGCACATCCGAAGCACGGGCCCAAACATGCGCGGCGGGCGCGACTGGAAGATGTTGCGGCGTGGCCCCTGATCGTTTATGAACGCGGCTCGAGCGATTGGACGCTTACCTCCGGCCTGTTTCGGCGCGCAGGCCTTGTGCCCAACATCGCTTTCGAAGTCGATTCAATCGAAACAGCCAAGCGCATGGTTGAGCGCGGCTTGGGACTGGCGTTTCTACCTCAGCTCGCGATTGTGCACGAGATTCGGTCCGGCCGGCTGAGTACCGTCAAGATCCTTGACGCGGAGCCGCTGGGACGGAGCTTGGACGTAATTCATCCTCGCCACCGCCCCTTGCGGCAGGAAGCCAGGGCGTTCCTGGAAGCCATGCAGGAGACAGCCAAGGATATTCCTCCGCTAGGACCGAAGGCGACAAGTCTGAGAAGGCAGCTATCAAGGTAGTCTTTGGTCGCTATCGTCTTTCATCCCGAGTGGGCCAGAATTGCCGGTTTTTCGGCAATTCCGCGAAGTCGATGGACCTCGTGTTTCGCCCCCTGCCACGTCTCGTCGGGAGTGTCCTTAACATTCATCGTGCGGAGAGGTAAATCTCGGCCACGTGCTCTGCAATCTTCTTCGGATCATCACTCGCAAGATTCGTGAGAACCACAACCGTGAGCTTGTTGTCCATGTGGCGCGTGATGTAGCAGGTGAACCCTTGCCACTCGCCCTCATGGCTGACGACGCGTTGCCCATCCTTGTTTTCAATAAACCACCCGAATCCATAGTGGCCGGAGTTGATCTCGCCGTTTTTTAGTTTCACCGGCGTCCACATCTGTTCCAGGCTGGCGCGCTTCAGGACCTTTTCCGTGTACAGCGCGGCGTCCCATTTCGCCAAATCCAGAGTCGAGAAATACAAGCTGCCATCGGCCGTCGTGTTCAGCGTAGGCGAAACCCATTCCTGATTCTTCAATTCGCCATTTACGAGGCGGTATCCGGCGGAACGGTTCGGAATGATATCGGCCTCATTGATAATGCGAGTCGTCGTCATCCCGAGTGGTTGAAAGATGTGATCGCGCAAATAGTCGCCATAGAATTGGCCTGTGACTTGGTGGATCAATATCCCCAGCGTCAGGTAGCCCAGGTTGCTGTAGCTCCATTTCGTACCCGGCTCGAATGCCAGCGGGATGCCGCCAACAATCTTCAGCAGCTCGGGTTCGGTGTAGTCCTTCCGCAAGTCGAAATCTTTCGGATAGTCAGTAAAACCGCCAGTGTGGCTAAGCAGCTCGCGAACTGTCACCTGGTTCCAGGCGACGGGGCTGGAGGGGAGATAGGCGGTGATGGGATCGTCGAGCCGGACCTTGCCTTGTTCGACGAGCATCATGACCGCAGTGGCGGTGAACTGCTTGCCCATAGAGCCGGATTGAAAAATGGTTTCCGGCTTTACCGGAACCTGAAGCTCAGCATTTGCCAGGCCATAGCCCTTCGCGCGAACGGTTTTTCCATCTTTTGCCACGAGCAGGGACAAGCCAGGGATCTTTTGCCGCTGCATTTCCAATTGCACATACTCATCAATCGCCGGGGAAGCAGCTTGAGCCCAACCGGCAGTGGCAAGTGAGAACAGCAGGGGAATCAGCAACAGACTGCGCCAGACACATTTCATAAAGCCTCGCTGCGGCAGCGTAGCGTTCCTTGCGCTTCGGCACAAGTCTTGCCAACACAAATTGCAGACTCTCGCTCAGTTCTGATCTCACAGGCCCTCTCGTAAGCGTTCGCGGAAGGGCACGACTTCAGTCGTGCCGCTTAGGCCCACAGAATACGCGCGGCTTTAGCCCCTGAAAGAACGCGACTCTGCTCCTTCTGGTCATATGAGAGGGCCTGACAGTGCCCAGCTCGTAGCAAACAGCGTTTCACAAACTTTGCTCCAAAAACCGGACGGAGCTAATCGGCTCCCGGTAAGATGGCTTCCATGCCCAGCATTCCCTTTTCCGCTATCGATCACGTTCAGCTTGCGATGCCTCCTGGCGAAGAAGACAAGGCCCGGCGCTTCTACGGCAATCTACTGGGTATGGTCGAATTACTGAAGCCCCCCGAACTGGCGAAGCGGGGCGGAGCCTGGTTTGCCAGCGGACACGTGCAGATTCACCTGGGCGTGGAAGCCGATTTTCGACCCGCGAAAAAGGCGCACCCTGCGCTGGTTTGCTCCGATTACTCGAGGTTGCTCACCACACTTCAAGCAGCGGGAATTTCGATGGAAGAAGATGACAACTACCCTGGTGTGCGCCGTTGTTATATTCACGATCCATTCGGGAATCGCATTGAACTGATCAGCGCCTGAGACGCAGAACCTCGTCCTGGTTCTACATCGACGACCGATGCTGTACAATCCGTCCCGCTGATTCCCATTGCCGGAGATTCTGCATGAACCGACTGCTGCTGGCGGTAGTTGTGTCGCTGTTGTTCACAGGCCTTCTTTCTGCGCAAACTCTATCGCCCGAAGTGCGGGCATTCGTCAAGTCAGATGCGCCGGTTGTCGCACTGACTCACGTTCGCGTAATCGATGGGACCGGTGCGCCCGCCCAGCAGGATCAGACCATTGTCATTTCCCAAGGAAAGATCCAGTCACTTGGCAGCACGGGCTCCGTCACCATTCCATTAGGCGCACAGACCATCGACCTGACCGGCCACAGCGTTATTCCCGGTTTGGTCGGGATGCATGATCACATGTTCTATCCCGCCGGCGATGCGATCTTTCACGAAATGGCGATCAGCTTCCCCCGCCTCTATCTTGCTGGCGGCGTGACCACCATCCGCACAACTGGAAGCATCGAGCCCTACACCGATCTGTCTATCAAACAGGACATCGATGCGGGCAAAGTTCCTGGTCCGCATATGCATGTGACTGGACCCTACCTGGAGGGACCCGAAACCTGGGGACCACAACTGACTCGGCTCAAGACCCCGCAAGAGGCGGTAGACACCGTGAACTACTGGATTGATCGCGGGGTCGACAATTTCAAAGCCTACAACTTTATTTCCCGTCAGGTGCTGGGAGCCGCTATTCAAGCCGCCCACAAGCGCGGAATCAAGGTCACCGGCCATCTCTGCTCGATCGGCTTTCGCGAGGCCGCCGCGCTCGGAATTGACGATCTGGAGCATGGCTTGCTCGTTGACACCGAGTTTTTCTCCGGCAAAAAACCGGACCAATGTCCCGACGAAAACGCGGTTGTCACCGAACTCGTGAAGATGCACGTCAGCGACGCGCCCATCCAAGAGACCATCCGGGACCTGGTTGCGCACCATGTTGCATTGACTTCTACTTTGCCCGTTTTCGAGTTGTTGGCTCCGGATAAGACGCCTCTACAGCGCCGCGTCCTTGATGCGATGTCCGAAGAAGCTGGCAACCAATACTTGGCGACACGAGTGCGTATCGATCTCCCTCAGAAGGATCCCAAGACCGGCACCCCGGTTCCCGACATTTGGACTGCCGGGTTCAAGATGGAGATGGAGTTCGAGCATGCCTTCGCCGATGCCGGGGGCTTGTTGCTGGCGGGACCCGATCCAACCGGCATCGGCGGAGATCTAGCCGGTTTTGGAGATCAACGCGAAGTCGAGCTTCTGGTCGAAGAAGGATTCACACCGGTTCAGGCCATCCATATCGCCACTTCCAACGGAGCGCAATATTTGGGTGAACTCAACCGCATTGGGACCATTGCGTCAGGGAAACAAGCTGACCTGGTGGTGGTCAAAGGCGATCCTTCCACCAAAGTCGATGACATCGAGAATGTCGAAACAGTGTTCAAGGATGGGATCGGATACGACTCCGCGAAGCTGATCGAATCAGTCAAGGGCCTGGTCGGAATCCGATAATTCGTTCTTAGTTCCAGGCGTGGTGCGTGGTTCTGGTTTGTGAGCACGGGCACGCTCTGCTTTGAGCTTCAGCCCCAGCGTTCACGTGCGAACCGTCGCCGCTATTTCCGCCTCCAGCGGATGCCGTCTTTGGTGATTTCGACCAGGATGCCGGCTTCATTGAGCTCGGCACGGATCGTGTCGGAGAGCTTGAAATTCCTCGCCGCCCTGGCTTTGGCCATCTCCGCAATTCTGCTCTCGACGTCGGCATCGGAAAGCTGTGGCGTAGAGGCCATTTCGAGAATGTCTTTGCCGGCCCCTCCCAGCTTGCCTTCCGCTTTGGCCCAATCGACGATGCGGCGGATCTTTTCATTGTCATCATCGGGGACAACCGCAAAAATCTCGTCGAACTTCTGCAGAGCGTTCAGGAGAGGCTGAACATCATCCTTTCCCATCTTCCCGGCATCGGCGGCGGCGTTCGCCTTGCGCACCATATCGAAGATGGCCGCCTGCGCCTGCGCCGTATTGAGATCGTCTTCCAGCGCGGTACGCAAGCGATCCGTGGTCTCCTTCGCCAGCTCTGCCATGCCATCGCCGGAGCCGGGCGGGAACGCCGCGGTCGTTAACCGCAAGTGAAAGTTACGCAGCCGCTGCACCGACTCAGCCGCCTGCCGCAGCCCGTCAAAAGTGAAATTGAGCTGGTTGCGGTACGGCACCGACGCGAGCAGATACCGGATCGACGACGGCTTATGTCCCTTCAACACCAGATCGCGAGGAGTAAAGAAATTGCCCAGGCTCTTCGACATCTTCTCGCCTTCGACCAGAAGGAAACGGGCGTGAAACCAGAAATGCGCGAAGGGCTTGCCCGTCACCGATTCTGACTGAGCAATCTCGTTCTCGTGGTGAGGAAAAATCAGGTCTTCGCCGCCAGCATGGATGTCGAAGCTCTCCCCGAGTTCCTGCATCGACATCACCGAGCACTCGATGTGCCAGCCAGGGCGGCCTCGCCCGATCTGCGTGTCCCATGACGCTTCACCCGGCTTCGGTCCTTTCCACAGCGCGAAATCGCGGGCGCTGTCCTTATCGTATTCGTCAACGTCCACGCGCGCGCCCACCTGCATCCCGGCAAAATCTTTCTTGGAAAGCTTTCCGTATTCCGGAAATTTGGCGATGCGGAAGTAATACGATCCGTCGTCAGTGCGATACGCGTAACCCTTCTGCTCAAGTTTGGCGATGAACGCCGCCATCTCCGGAATGTGATCCGTGGCCCGCACCAGCTCAGGCTGCTCGATGTTCAGCGTGTGTGCATCTTCCAGAAAAGCCTTCTCATATTTCTTCGTGTATTCGTTAACACTGACGCCGTCCCGCGCCGAGTTGCGGATAATCTTGTCATCCACGTCGGTGATGTTCATGACGTGGTGCAGCTTGTAGCCGCTCTGCCGCAGAAACCGGCGCAGGATATCGACGGCTATGAACGTGCGGAAATTGCCGATGTGGCCGTAATCGTAGACCGTGGGCCCGCAGGCGTACATGCGGACTGCGTTGTCCTCGAGCGGACGAAACTCCTCGATCGTGCCCGACAGCGTGTTGTAAAGCCGCAGCGCCATAGAAGTGTCGCGTTGATGAGGCGAATTGACAATTCTAGGGGGAGCGTAGAAAGAGGGTCAAATGAAGGGCAACACACGGTGACTCCCCTCACCTCGGCCCCTGTGCCGCTTCGGCGTGTGCACTGTGCGCCCTGAGCCGCACGCCCACCAGGTAGATATAGTGCAGCGCCGAAATGATGGTGAAGGCAAACACGGCACGCAACGCGCCCCACCGGATCATATAGATCCAGCGCGCCGGGTGGATTTCCATCAACACAACAAAGACCACAGCCACCACTTGTGAGAGCGTATTGGCTTTCCCAAACACACTGGGGCGGAAATCCCGTAACCCGGCTATGGCGAATAGCACGGTTCCCACTCCCAAGATCGACACGTCGCGGCTGAACACTAAAACCGTGAACTTCCAGGGAATCTTGTGAAGAATCGATAGCACCAGGAACACGGTGCTGAGCAGAAGCTTATCGGCTATAGGATCAAGATATTGTCCCAGGGTCGTCTGCTGGTGCAGGCGGCGAGCCAGCAGGCCGTCGAGTCCGTCGCTCAGCCCCGCCAGAATAAACAGGATCAGCGCCGTCCGGTAGTGCCCGTCGACAAGATTCATGACCACGAACGGCAGGAACACCATGCGCAAGAGAGTGAGCTGATTGGGAGCGGTCAGCAGATGCGACAGCTTCACTCTCCCTCACTCCCCTTGCTGGCAGCATGCGCGAACAGGTC
>DASSIO010000052.1:0-11410 GCA_035691825.1 Terriglobales bacterium
CGCTTGTCGGGGCGTAGCGCAGCCTGGTAGCGCCTGCCTTGGGCGCACAAAAACCGATTCCAACAGCTCCCTCCCTTGCTTCTAACTACTAACGTTTCCAACAAATCGGGGAACCTGCTTACGCTCAAAAGCTAACCCGAATGATATGAAAACGTTGGATTCTGGCACAGTTTTGGTACAGTCGCCGCACAGATGCAGAGGAGGGGCTAGGTCAAACTCCGGAAGCCGCTCAGTGCACGCGGTGCGGATAAGAGAAGCGGTTTAAGATTAAGCTAACCTCTGTTGACGGATAGAGACTTATTCGAATGGCTGACGAACGAAAATCTGAGCTGGTGCCACGCTACGTCCTATTGTCAGGTGCGGCCATTCTTACCGTAATCGTCGGGGCCGTGACTACGTTTGTGGTTCAGGACAGACGCGACAGAGCGCTTGCAGTGGAAATTGAGCGAACGCAATCTGAACTTCTCGGGCTTGGAGGTCAGATCACCGCTATCAAGGACGCGGACCTAACCACGACGAACGATTACATCGCCGCGTTCGCGCAAATCGAGCCTATCCAGAAAGAGTACGACGAGAAGTTGCAAAAATTCAGTGATCTCTATAGCTACGCCCGCGAGCGGGACAGCCATCGAGGGCTGTTAGATATTCAGAGGCTGCGGGGAAAACATCACCCAGAGACGTGGGACAAGATGTCGGAGATCATCGGGCTCGTCCGTCAAATCAACGACATCACGAAACGCGAAAGTTCTGTCGTCCATGCTATGACTGGTCTCCCCGATGCGAAACGCCCCCAGTTCTGGCATGAACAGTTCCTACCTCTTGCCGCTCAGGAGCATGCGCTCCGCGAGAAGCTAATGATTGTGGGCCAGGAAAGGGCACCCAACCTCCTCAATCCAATAGCGGCATCGAAGTTGCTCGTTCTGATTTATGTCCCAGCGCCCGGCTCCAGAGCACTTCGTCGGCTTGACGCAACCCCGGTTATAGACATAACATCAAAACGAAATGACCGTACGCAATCGACGGATGGCTGGATGGCTGCTGCTGACGTTCACCCTGCCTACAAAGCGGGCCAGCCAAAGAGTAGAGATTTGGCGAAAGCTGCAGCGGTACGGAACAGTGCCGCTCGGAAATTCGGGCTACCTGCTCCCTAACAATCCCAGCAATGAAGAGAGATTTCAGTGGCTCGCGACAGCGATTCGGAAATACGGAGGTGACGCGTCCGTGGTTCACGTCGAATCGATCGACAACCTCTCAAAGGCTCAACTGATCGGCCGCTTCTCGGAAGCGCGCACACGGGAATATCAGGAATTGATTCGGGAGCTTCAAGCATTTTCATCGAAAAGCGTGGAAGGAAAGACTAGTGGCCGTCTCGGCCGGTTGCGAAATCGCTTTCAAGAGATTGTCGAGGTCGACTTCTTCAACAGTCCGCTGCAAGTGCGCGTCAAGGAGTTACTAGAGCACGCGGCCTCATTGCGCGGGCCATCGTCCGCCGCCCACACCTGCAAGGTCCATACGAAGGACTACAAGGGCAGGCTGTGGGTCACTAGACCAAGGCCCGGAGTCGATCGCTGTGCGTCTGCGTGGCTGATCCGAAACTTTATCGACCCCAAAGCACGATTTGCCTTTGCACCGGAGGACCGCGTGCCGGCTAGCAGCGTGCCATTTGACATGTTTCATGAGGAAGGGTTCGGACATCGCGGCGATGACTGCACTTTTGAAACCCTCACAAAACAATTTCAGGTCCGCGACGCGAAGGTTGCTGTGATCGGGCAAATGATTCACGACGCAGATCTCGCGGATGACCGGTTCGGCCGCAAGGAGGGCTACGGAGTGGACGAAATCTTGAAAGGCTGGGCGCAGCAAGGAATTCCGGACGACAAACTTCTGGGGCGTGGAATGGAACTCATCGAAGGACTCTACCACGCACCACAGAAGTGAATTGAGGAGCAGACTGACGTGTTTGCAAATCATCGCGCGTATTGGAAAACGGGGATAAGTGTGATTTTGATGGTGGCCGCGAGCGTGCCTGCATCGGCGCAGTCGGACCAGCAAAAGACAAGAGTATTTACGCTCGAAGAAGCGGTGGATTTCGCGCTTAAGAACTATCCGGCAGTGCGGGCTTCGCTCGAACGTCTCCGCTCGGCAGAGGCAGGTGTGGGCCTCGCACGAACGAGCTACTTGCCTCGGACGGATGTTCTCTGGCAGTCGGATAGAGCCACGGACAACAATATTACCGGCCTCACCCTACCGAACTCCGTAATTGCTCCGATTACCGGCCCGGTCCCTCTGGCGACTTCCAACCGCAGCGCTTGGGGAAGCGCCAGCGGATTGTTGTTCTCCTGGGAGCCGCTCGATTTCGGATATCGGGGAGCGAGAGTGGATGCGGCGCGCGCGGCGCAGAATCGCGCGGCGGCGGAAGCCTCGCTCACCCGGCTCGATGTCAGTGTTGCCACGGTCAACGCCTACCTCACTTTGGTCGCCGCAGAACAAACAGTTCGAGCCGCGCAAGCAGACATGGAGCGTCGGGAAACCTTCGCGAAATCAGTGCACGTGCTGGTCGACAATCAACTCCGCGCCGGAGCCGACGCCTCCCGAGCGGATGCGGAACTCGCCCGCGCGCGCGTTAACCTAGCGAGAGCGCGGCAGCAGGCGGCGACCAGCCGCGCTCAGCTCGCCGACATTCTCGGGATTGCCGACCAAGTGGTCGAAGTCCGGGAATCCATATTGGTCGGCGCGCCACCCACTTCTGGTCCAGCCGCGGCCTCTGTCGCCTTGAACCCATTCGCTCAAGTGCAACACGCCCGCGTCCAAGAAGAGCAATCGCTCGTGCATGCGCTCGACCGTTCGTACTACCCCAAGCTGTATCTGCAATCGGTGGTGATGGGGCGCGGGAGCGGCGTCGATCCCACCGGAAAATTCCTTGGGGGTACGGAGGGGCTGGGGCCGGACCGCGCAAACTGGGGCGCCGGACTGAGTGTCACGTTTCCGGTATTCGACATTTTTTCCATCAAGTCGAAGAAGGCGGTGGAAGCGGCGAACGAACGCGCGGAGCAAGCGCGCTACGACCAAGTTTTGCAAGACCTGACAGGACAACTCCGCAAGGCCCAGGCATCGCTCGATGGAGCGAGGAAAGTCGCCGAGAACACGCCCCTCGAATTGGGAGCAGCCCGGACAACGGAAACCCAGGAGCGTGCACGCTATCAAGCTGGCCTCGCGACGCTTGTGGATGTCTCCGACGCGCAGAGTTTTCTGGTGCAGGCAGAGATCGATGACGCTCTAGCGCACCTAGCGGTCTGGCAGAATCTTGCTTCAGTTGCCGCCGCCCAAGGCGACCTTGCGCCTTTTCTGCAATCACTCCATGACAAGACACAAGGAGCGCCATAACCATGTGGCTCCTTCGCGCCGCACTTCGCAACCCAATCTCTGTCGTTGTCGCCGTCATCGGGGTCGCATTGTGCGCGATTCTTGCTCTAGTGCGTATGCCGATTGACATTTTCCCGAACCTGAATTTGCCCGTAATTTACGTAGCACAGCCATACGGAGGAATGTCACCAGCACAAATGGAAGGCTATCTCGTCTACTACTACGAGTATCACTTCCTTTACATCACGGGCATTGAGTCGGTCGAATCCAAATCTATCCAAAACGTGGGCTTGCTGAAATTGACGTTTCATCCGGGCACGGATATGAGCCAGGCGATGGCTCAGACGGTCGGATATGTGGATCGGGCGAGAGCTTTCATGCCTCCCGGAACGGTCGCGCCATTTATCATGCGCTTTGACGCGGGAAGCGTCCCCGTCGGCTACCTGGTTTTTTCGAGCACAACGAAGAGCGTGGGCGAAATACAAGACCTTGCGCTAAACCGCGTGCGTCCACTTTTCGCAACTCTGCCCGGAGTTTCCGCGCCACCTCCGTTCGGAGGAAATCAACGGACAATTGTTGTCAGCGTTGATCCCGATCGTCTCCGCGCCTATCGGATGGCCCCGGAGGAAGTGATCCAGGCGCTGAACACGGGGAACACGATTGTACCTGCGGGGAATGTGCGCACTGGAGATTTGCTGAGGCTGGCACCGATCAATTCCGTCGTATCGAATATCAAAGACCTGCAAAACCTTCCGATCCGTACGGGAGCGGGACCCACTGTCTTCTTGAGAGACGTCGGGACGATAGAGGATTCGAGCGACATCATCACCGGCTATGCCGAAGTGGATGGACGCCGCACGGTCTATATTCCCGTCACCAAGCGCGCCGATGCCTCGACGTTGAGTGTAGTCAATGCGGTCAAAGCCAGCCTCGGGCAATTCCAGTCCGTCGTTCCAGAAGATATCAAGATCGATTACGAATTTGACCAATCCTCCTACGTTCGGAACTCGCTGCTATCCGTCGTGAAGGAAGGACTCTTAGGCGCGATATTGACGGGCGTGATGGTGTTGCTCTTCCTGCGCGACTGGAGGAGCGCGTTCATCGTTGTGACTACGATTCCGTTCGCGTTGCTAACGGCCGTGGTAGCCCTGTGGGGCGCGGGTCAGACGGTCAACATCATGACGCTGGGAGGCCTGGCGCTGGCGGTCGGAATTCTTGTGGACGAATCGACGGTGGTGATGGAGAACATTCACAGTCACCTTGGGCAAGGACGCGGAAGAGCGATAGCTGTTTTGGATGCAAGCAAGGAAGTACAGATTCCCCGGCTGCTGGCCATGCTCTGCATTCTCGCGGTGTTTGTTCCTTCGTTCTTCATGACAGGAGTGTCGCGTTCGCTTTTCGTGCCTCTCTCGCTCGCCGTTGGTTTTGCCATGGCCGCTTCCTACTTCTTGTCGAGTACTCTTGTGCCCGTATTGTCAACGTGGATTCTGCGCGAGCACGCACCGGAAGCGGGGGATACACCTTCATTGCTCCACCGACTGCGGAACTCACTCGGCCGCATTCTGAACCGGCTCACGGCAATTCGGGGACTTACGGTTTCGGCGTACGTTCTCGCTTCAATTTTGGTGGTTGTCCTACTCGGGCCGTACCTCGGAAGAGAGATTTTTCCGCGCGTTTCCTCGGGTCAACTTCTTCTGAGGCTCCGAGCACCGACCGGGACCAGAGTGGAAACTACGGAAAGACTCACGCTTGGTGTGCTCCACTCGATTCAAGAAGCAGCTGGTCCAGGGAATGTTGCCATCTCTTTGGGGTATGTGGGCGCGATTCCGCCCAGCTATCCCATCAATGCAATTTATCTTTGGAGCAGCGGTCAGCATGAAGCGATGTTGCGTGTGGCTTTGAAACCGGAATCCACCATTCGCGTGGACGAGTTCGAGGAGCGCTTGCGAAAGCTCTTGCCTGACAAATTTCCCGGCTGCCAGTTTTCTTTTGAAGCTGGAGACATCGTGACGCAGATTATGAACTTTGGAGCTCCGACGCCCGTGGAAATCAATGTCAGCGGACCTGACCTCGGTGTCGATCGAGCTTTTGCCGCGAAGGTTCGAACGGAAGTAGCCAAGATTGGCGCGCTCCGCGACCTCCAGTACGACGAACCCCTTGACTATCCGAGCATAGACATCAATGTAGACCGGGAACGTGCCGGACAGCTGGGGGTCACAGCTGGAAGTGTTGGGCGATCATTCCTTGCTGCCACGTCGTCTAGCCGTTTCTTCGCACCGAACTATTGGGCAGATCCGAGGTCCGGAGTCGCATATCAGGTGCAGGTCCAGGTTCCTCAATCCGACGTTACATCGATTCAAGACGTAGAACATATTCCAGTGATGCAAGGAGCGGCTGAACATCCCCTCATGGGTGACGTAGCTCAGGTGGGCTACGGCACTGTCGTTGGCGAATATCACCGACTGAACGGTCAGCGAATGGTGACGCTCACCGCGAATGTCTCGGGAGAGGATCTGGGCCGCGTTTCAAACGCCATAGACGCTGCGATTAGCCGCGCAGGGTCCACGCCTCGCGGAATGAAAGTCACTGTCCGTGGTCAAATCGGTCCAATGAAACAGACGTTGACCAACCTTGGCACTGGCTTGCTGCTGGCGGTTCTCGTGATTTACTTGCTGCTGGCGGCGAACTTCCAATCACTTAGGCTGGCGTTTGTAGTGCTGTCGGCCGTCCCTGCGGTCATCTGTGGAGTGCTTTTCGTTCTGTTGGTGACTCGCACGAGTCTAAACATTCATTCGTTCATGGGAGCGATTATGGCCATCGGGGTCGCGGTGGCAAACGCGATTTTGCTGGTGACATTTGCGGAGGAATATCGCCGGCAAGGAAATGCGTCCACTGCTGCTGCGATACATGGGGCGAGAACCCGTATGAGGCCGATCCTGATGACCAGCATGGCGATGATCGCTGGAATGGTTCCCATGGCTCTGGGCATTGGGGAGGGAAGTCAGCAGACGGCTCCTCTTGGGCGTGCGGTCATTGGAGGCTTGTTGTTTGCTACAGCTGCTACACTCCTCGTTGTTCCGCTTGTGTTTTCCTTGGTGCAAGAACGCGCCGGCGTCAAGTCTCCATCGCTTGATCCCGATGATTCCGCTAGTGCCTTCGCGAGAAATTCAAACCCACTGCCCGGAGGAGCGGCATGACGCAAGCCCGGATTCCGTTGATTCTAATACTTTGCACGACACTCAGCTTTTGCGCTTCTTGCGGCACCAACTCTGGCTCCAGCACCAGCGCTCAGGGAACGGCGTCGCCTGCACCAACCGTCGAAGTGGCTAAGGTTACGTCAAAGAAGCTGTCCATAGCGACGCGGTTACCAGGAGAACTTCAGGCATACGAGGCTGTGGCCGTTTCTCCAAAAGTCATGGCCTATGTTGATTCGATCAGCGTGGATCGCGGGTCGCGCGTGAAGGCTGGACAGCTGATGGCCCGGCTAGTTGCGCCAGAAGTCGTGGCACAGCGAGCTGAAGCACAGTCTAAACTCCAGGCCGCCGAGGCGCAGCGTGCTGAGGCGGAAGCCAAGCTCGCCTCCGACCAGAGTACCTACGAACGCTTGAAGAGCGCCTCTGCTACCCCCGGAGTGGTTGCCGGAAATGATTTGGAGATCGCCCAGAAGGGCGCCGAAGCAGACCGTGCGCGACTCCAAGCGCTCCGCGAGGGCGCGGAGGCGGCGAAATCGGCACTAAAGTCAGTCACAGAAATTGAAGGGTACCTCCAAGTGCGGGCCCCTTTCGACGGCATTGTGACGGAACGGAACGTACATCCGGGATCTCTTGTGGGGCCTGCAATAAGTAGCTCGGGAGCGGCCATGCCAATGCTACGGGTCGAAAAGACCGCTAGGCTCAGGCTCGTTGTTCCTGTCCCAGAGAAATATGCGACGGGCATCAACGTCGGAAGCAAGGTTGAGTTCAGCGTTCCTGCTTTCCCCAGTCAGGCATTCGCGGGGACGATTGCCCGTGTTGCTCATTCCGTGGACGTGAAAACGCGGACCATGCCGGTCGAACTAGACGTCAACAATTCGGACGGCCGTTTGAGTTCTGGGATGTTTCCCGAAGTCCTTTGGCCGGTACGTCGGACCGAACCTACTCTCTTCGTTCCAACGTCTGCGGTTGCCAGAACCACAGAGGCTACGTTTGTCATCCGCATTCGAGGGGGAAACACCGAGTGGGTAAACGTCCAAACGGGCGAACTGGACGGCAAGTCCATCGAGGTATTTGGCGGTCTACACGAAGGTGACGAAGTAGCGGTACGGGGCACCGACGAACTGCGGCCAGGTACACGAGTGAACGCGCAAGTGGCGGTAGCCGAGCAGCAGCGCCCGTTGAAATGACCTTACCAGCCGCGTATTTGAATCTCACTATTTCTAAATGGAGGCAATCATGATCGGAAGAGTACGTTGTTTGGTTCTCGCGGGTGTTCTGTTTGTTCCGCTCGCCGCGAGATGCCAAGGGCTCAACACCTCGGCCATTGACCAGGCTCTCGGCCGTTCAGGCCAGAAGGCCGGAGAGGTCTATAGAGTGGGTTTCCCTCGGACTGACTTGCATGTGAGCGTACAAGGAGTGTCAGTTAAAGCGGGCCTAGCTCTGGGATCGTGGGCCGCTTTTTCGGGAACGGACGAGAACGCCATGGTGATGGGAGACCTAGTGCTGCTCGACTCCGAAGTCAATCCGGTCATGGAGAAGCTGCGCTCTGCTGGTTTCGAAATCACTGCTGTACACAATCACCTACTCGGTGAGACCCCGCACGTGATGTATATGCATTACATGGGGCACGGTAGCGCGACCCAGATTGCCGGTTCTTTGCGTGCCGCTCTCGCGGTTTCAAAGACACCTCTTGAGAAGCCGGCGGCGCCGGCACCTGAGCCCGCCTCTCCTCCAGAATGGGTCAAGACCGTGAACGACACGCTCGGGCGGCAGGGCACTCTCAGAGGGGGCGTGCTTTCCTTTGGCTTGGCGCGTTCTGAGGCCATTGCGGAGGGAAGTATGACACTCGCTTCGCCACAAGGTGTAGCGGAGTCGATCAATTTTCAAGAGACGGAGGCCGGCAAAGTCGCTACGACCGGCGATTTTGTACTGACAGCTGAGGAGGTCAATCCGGTCATTTCAGCGTTGGAGGAACACCATATTTCCGTAACGGCGCTGCACAGTCACATGCTTACGGAGCAACCTCGCCTTTTCTTTATGCATTTCTGGGCTCATGACAATACGGCGTCCGTTGCGGCGGGAATCAAGGCCGCCCTGAGCCATATCGCTATCAAGTAGGAAATGAAAATGATCAGAGCCGGCTCAATGCTGGGCAGTGCAGTGCTTGTGGCTCTAACACTCGCTCCGATGCTTGCGCCCGCGGGGGCCGCTCAATCGAGCGGCCCGACGCTCAAGAAAATGTCGGAGTTTGATTTGCCGGGTCCGGGAGGAAAACGCTTCGACTATCTGACGATAGACGAGGACGACCACTATCTGATTTCCGCGCATCTCGCTGCCGATCAGACATACGTGATCGACCTAGCCACCAACAGGGTGGTCGCAACCGTTACGGATACCCCCGGAGCCGAAGGCGTCGAGTACGTTCCGGAACTGAAGAAGTTCTATACCTCGAACGCCCATGACAACACGATCGGCGTGGTTGACCTGAAGCAGATGAAGGTTATCAAGAAACTGAAAACAGAATCGAAGCCGGACGGGAGCGCCTACGCTGCTCCCTTTCATAAACTGTACGTTTCGGATGAGCGAGGGAAAGCGGAAGCGATCGTCGATGTAACCAAAGACGAGATCGTGAAGACTCTACACTTTGGCAGCGAAACGGGGATGCCGCAATACGATCCCGTGGCGCGGAAGGTCTACGTGAACCTCCAGGACCAGAATATTTTTGCTGTCATTGATCCCGTGACCGACGAGGTTGTAGGCCGGTACCCGGTCGGGAAATGCAAGGGAAACCACGGCATGGCGCTTGACCCGGAGCACCACCGGGCGTTCCTTTCCTGTGAAGGGAACGAGCTAATGACGGTTTTTGACTTAGGCAAAAACGCACCCATCGCCTTTCTGCCGCTGGCAGGCGGGCCGGATGTCATCAAGTTCGATCCTGGGCTTCAGCGCATCTACGTCGCGTGCTACAGCGGTGCCATCTCCGTTTTTCATGAGGACGACGCCGATCACTACCGCAAGCTCGAAGACTTTCGAGTCCAGCACGCGGTACACACGGTAGCGGTGGACCAGAAAACGCATCGGCTATACACACCGGAACAGGAAGAGGATGGCGAGCCGGTCGCGCGAATGGTCGTCTATGAGGCAGTTGGAGATCACTAATTGCTGCGGGACTTGAGAGGAGAGGAAGAAGGTTTCCCTTGGCGAGTTCGATGTCGATGAGGGGTCTCATACTGGTTTCGCTCCGTGCTTTGCCGAAGGACGCCGTAGTCCTGTTCGTCACGCGGTTCACGCGTCTGTTCGCGTACGGGGCGCTTTCGGTAATTCTCGTTTTCTATTTGGTGAAGACGGTCCGCATCAAGACCGCCCTCGGCTATCGAGATAAAGGAGCACTCAAGCCAACCACGGTTCATCAAGAGCTGAGAGTCTTTCGGCGCATGTTGAACGTGGCGGTAAGAAAAAAGCTCCTGCAGGCCAACCCCTGCTGGGGCGTCAAATTTCCGGTAACGGTAAAAGGTCTTTTTCGCCCCCACTACGTTACGTGGTCGGAACAACGACTTATCGAGTCCCACGCCCCACCGCATCTTCGGAATGTCATTCAGATCATCACGGAGACGGGCGTCCGGGTTTACAAGGAACTGACTCCTATGAGGAAGGACCAAGTAGACCTCGCTAATGCAACAGTGTGGATACCTGACTCCAAGACTCCAAATGGTGTCGCCGAAATTCCTTTGACGCCACTGGCTGTGGAAGCTTTCAAAAACCAGTTGCACATCTCAGTAACCGGACCATTCTTGTTCCCAAGCGACAAAAACCCGTCCGGTCATCAAAAGATTCTCAAGACCGCTTGGCAGAAAACATTGAGACGCGCAGGCGTTCCTTATTTCCAAATCTATGACCTGCGTTCGACGTATGCGACTCGGCTGAGTGCCGGCGGCATCGCAGACGAATGGGTCACGCAGCTTCTGAGACAGGGTGATGCCAAGGTTTTCAAAAAGTATTCTCAAATGAGGCTGCAGATGAAGCGAGAAGCCTTGGAGAAGATGAACCGCCTGGCCAGCGAAATGCCGCTGGATTCTGGTACAGGGTTGGTCCAGTGAAAGTATTTGGTACAGTTTTGGTACAGTCGAGGCAAAAGCCAGGGATCGGAGTAGCAGCAAAGTTGGAAAGTGCTTTAGAATCGGAAGTGCACTGCTTATCGGGGCGTAGCGCAGCCTGGTAGCGCGCCTGCCTTGGGCGCAGGAGGTCTGGAGTTCAAATCTCCACGCCCCGACCAACTTCCTCAACAGAATCACTGGCTTAGCATCCGGCCTGTTTCGGCTCCTGCTGCATCGTGGTGCAAGTTGGGAACAGTTGGGAACAATACCTGGCCCAATTTCGCAACCGCATCGCGTTCGGATTCGGAAACAGGATGGGTGTAAACGTCCATCGTTGTTGCGGCGCTCGAATGTCCCAAGAGGGTCTGTTGAACCTTCACGGGCGTTCCGAGATCGTGCAGCAACGTGCTGTACGTGTGGCGTAGCGTGTGCCAGTCG
The DNA here is from genome assembly GCA_035691825.1 of Terriglobales bacterium. Classification (GTDB taxonomy): domain Bacteria; phylum Acidobacteriota; class Terriglobia; order Terriglobales; family Acidobacteriaceae; genus Gp1-AA122. The sequence goes on from DASSIO010000052.1 coordinate 11,090, forward strand.
ATCCGCCTCACTCCCGCACGCCGACAAGCCGAAGCGAGGCGTTTCTTCCGCAGATTGTCTGCCGATAACGGTTCGCCATTACGGTCACAGAACACGAGTGCATGGGCGGAATCGTCCGCGCATCGAGGTCTGTAAGCTTCGAGGGCTTGAACGACGACAGACGCGAGCGGCGCGCTTCTGCGGCTGGCCTTGGTCTTCGGCGTGCCGAACACGCCTTTGTAGCAGAGTTCCTCGATTTCGACCGTACTGCGGTCGAGACGGACTCTGCCCCAGCGAAGGCCAAGTACTTCTCCAATCCGCAAACCGGCTAAGGCCGCGAGC
>DASSIO010000053.1:0-10402 GCA_035691825.1 Terriglobales bacterium
CCATAACCCAGTCACACCGAACAAAATGTAGCTCGCCCGAAATGTCCCGTTCATCCGGCCCAATCCGTCATACTAAGAGTAAGGGGAGGTGTATCCCCAACCTCCCGGCCGGCACACCCGGTCCATCTGATCTTTGAAAAGCTTTTCGCAGTTAGAACCATTGGGAATGTTCGGGCTAAGTCCTGTAATTGACGGATTTTACGTGTAAGTCCTGCAAGTGCCGGATCTTAGCGTAGTTTGTCGAGCCTCGACCCTTTAATTTCAGGAACTTGCGAATAAAAAAGTTCAAAAAGCAAAATCCCCAAAACAAAGGACTTCGGCGAAGCCATACAACATATTGTGTTTCCTCCCAAAATCAGGAAAACCACAACATATTGTGTATGTCAATGACGCAGGCATTCCTGACCGGCCGCCGTGGGCGGTCAATGTTAAGTCGCCGGTCGGTAGTCGTTAGCAAGCAAAGCCGTCCCACGTCTGGGAAGATGCCTCGCTCGTCGTCGCCGTGCAGGCACGGCTGCCGACGGGCTCGGGAGGGCAAAAGCATGGGTTCAGCGGCGCGGCTCAAGCCGCGCCCTTTTACGGAGCACCGCAACACCTTGGCGCAATTTCACAATCACGGCCGGCTGGCGGGTGGGATGATGCCGTTCATGCGCAGGTACTCGACCATCTGTCCGTAGTGATTGAACGCGTGGATCAATGCCTCGACGGTCAGAGCGAGGCGAGTCGTCTTGGATTCCGGCAACGGAGAAATGGGCGATGCCTTTACCGGTGCGTTGGGATCGCCAATGGCCTCGATCGCTTTCGTGAGGTGATCGAATGACGAATTGAGGTACTCGAGAATCTCGGTTTTGGTGCGCACGGTTTCAGGGCCGTTCTCGTCGATGTCATTCGAAGCTTGCTCGCCAAGAGCGGCGGCAGCCAGGATGTGATTGGTCGCCGACAAGTGCCGCACTTGTTTGGCAAACGTGCGAACACCCTTGAATTCGCCGTCCGAGGGCACAAATTCGTATTTCGTGGCGGGCATCGCTTCAGCAGCGGAAACGATTTGACCGCGGACGCTCTTGAGAAGGATCAGCAAGGCCTGGCGCTCCTTCTCGGCGTCCAAAGGTGTCGTGGACGGGTGATCGGCCTCAAGCCGCACGGTTCGCGCGTCAGCGGGCGCTGGTTCCTCGCCAGTGCTTCCGAGCTTCGACAGGGCAGGCGATTGCGCCGTTGCCACAATGCAGAAACTCAATAAGATCACAGACAACCTCAGACATCGCATGGTGCTGTTGCTCACCTCTAGCCTCCTCGAATTGTGGTCGGTTCCGGGCGGCAGGCCAAAGGCGCCTCTCGCCTCATGTCTTGAAGCCTAGAACTTCAAGTCGACTTGAACGCAAGCTAAAAAGTGGGGCGGATGTACCGGGAACTGGAAAGAGAAGATGCATGCCCGGACGATTTGCCGGCGGGTGCTAATCTTTCCGCATGATTCCCGAGCGAAGAGAACCAACTTTTCTGTATACGGAAAAGCAAGTCGCGGAGAAGAGTGAGACTGCCCGCCGGTTCCTGGAAACGCGAACCAGGCTGAATGCGAACGTCGACAAGGCGGACAATTTCCTGGTTAAGCGTTTCTACAACATCGACCACAACACGTATCTGGAGGGCGCGATCCCGGCGAAGTACAAAGAGTTGATGGGATTAGTGATTTCCGCGGGATTGCGCTGCGACGATTGCATCAACTACCACATCATCCAATCGTACCGGCTGGGCGCCAGCCGTCCCGAGCAGGAGGAAGCCATCAACGTGGCGCTCGTGGTGGGCGGCAGCATCGTGATCCCCCACCTGCGGCGAGCCTACGAACTGCTGGAAGAGTTGTATGGGAGTCAGTAGGCAGGGTCAGGAGGGTTGTTGGGGCGCCCCAATCGTCGCGGACGAGCAAAATCCGCATCTCGCCAAGAGGGCGAGACCTGAGGCGCCCCAAAGGCGGTTAGCGCGCGAACGACTTGACGGCTGAGGTCTCGTCGTCTTTCACGTCGAAAACCGTGTAGAGCTTGGTGATCTGCAAGAGGTCGTGAACCTTCTTGGTCAGGTTCAGCAGTTTGAGTTCGCCGCCCTGGTTGCGCACGGTGGTGAAGGCGCTGACCAGCTCGCCAATGCCGGAGCTGTCGATGTAGTTCACATCGCCCAGGTTGAGCAGAATCTTCTTATTGCCCTTTCCGATCAGGTCGCGAACCGTATCCCGCAGGATCACGCTGCCTTCGCCCAAGGTGATGCGTCCGCTGAGATCGACAATGGTTACGCCATCGATTTGCCGGGTACTGCTTTTCATGGTCACTGAGAGGCCTCCTTACCGCCCGCGGTTGAACCGTGGACGTGCTTAATGAGTTTGATTTCTGTGCCCGCGTGAGATGGGTGGATTTCCACCTCGTCCATAAACGAGCGAATCAGGAAAATGCCGCGTCCCGAGGTCTTGAGCAGGTTTTCCGGAGCCAAAGGGTCAGGGATCGACTCGAGGTCGATGCCCTTGCCCTGATCGCGGATAGTAATGACCAACTCTCCTCCGGTACGTTCGAAATTCAGCGAAACTTTTTTGCCGGGATCGTAAGCGTTGCCATGGAGTACGGCATTAATGGCGGCCTCGCGCACGGCCATTGCGATCTTCATCACGTCATCGTCGCCGAATCCGGCGTCACTGGCCATCTGCGTGGCCGTAGCCTCGGCGCTGTTCACAGTCTCCAACGTCGAATCCAGTGTCAAGGAGACGCTGTTTTGGTTCATGGCAGCAGGTGATGAGATCCGCGGAATTGCCCAGTTCGGCAGTCCGACTTCCTAATGGTACGCTCCGCCTTCCGGACTAGACAGCGCGGGGCTGTCGAGCGGTGGACGAATGCGGTAGTTTGCCTGTCTTGCAGGGTAAATGTCAACGAAAGGCTAGAGTTGGCGGGTAAACGAGGAAGCGGGGTTTCTAGACCCGAACCAGGGGCGCAGCCACTTTTTTGGGCAGGAACTCACCAATGCGGCGAATTTGGGCGCCAACGCTCCGGAGCTTTTCTTCGATGTGCTCGTAGCCGCGATCGATGTGGTAGACGCGGTCGATGATCGACTCGCCGTCGGCAATGAGGGCGGCAAGCACGAGGGACGCGGAGGCGCGCAGGTCAGACGCCAAAACCGCTGTGCCGCTAAGAGGAGTCCGGCCTCGAACAATGGCGCGCCGGCCTTCGATTTTGATATTGGCGCCCATGCGCACTAGTTCGAGCGCATGCATGAAGCGGTTCTCGAAAATGTTTTCCGTGACAATCGAAGTGCCTTCGGCCTGGGTGGCCAGGGCCATGTACTGCGCTTGCATGTCGGTGGGGAAGCCGGGATATTCCTCTGTAACCATGTCAGAGGCCCTCAGCTCGCCATTGCCAATGACTCGGACGGAACTGCCGTTGTGAGCGACCTTCACTCCGACTTCGGTCAGCTTCTGCAGCAGAGCCTGGAGATGATCGGGCGCGCACCCGGTGACGTTGAGATCGCCTCCGGTAAGCGCCGCCGCAATGATGAAAGTCCCCGCCTCGATGCGATCCGGAATGATGCGATGGCGAGCGCCATGCAATCGGGCGACTCCTCTGACGCGAATCGTCGAGGTACCCGCACCGTCAATGTCGGCTCCCATTTTGTTGAGCAGGTCGGCGAGGTCGGCGACCTCTGGCTCTCGGGCGCAGTTTTCCATGATGGTTTCGCCATCAGCGAGGGTGGCCGCCATGAGCACATCTTCGGTGCCGGTAACCGTAATCTTGTCAAAGACGATCTCTGCCCCGCGCAAGCGATCGGCGCTGGCCTCGATGTAGCCATGTTCCTGCGTGATTCGCGCGCCCAGTTTCTCGAGACTCTTTATGTGAAGGTCGATGGGACGCGCGCCAATTGCACATCCTCCCGGTAATGAAACTCGAGCACGGCCGCAACGAGCCAGAAGCGGCCCCAACACGAGCGAAGAAGCCCGCATGGTTTTGACCAGTTCGTAAGGAACCTCGGGGTTGAGTTGGCCTCGACAGGAAATCGTAGTGCGGTGCTGGGCGCGGCCGTATCCAAGCTCGACTTCCGCACCCATTCCTGCGAGAAGCTTGCGCTCGGTCTCAATGTCGCGGACTTGAGGAACGTTCTCCAGAATGACGGTTTCGTCCGTGAGCAGGGCAGCCGCCATAGCGGGCAGGGCGGCGTTCTTGGCGCCACTGATGTGAACGGTCCCGAGCAGCGGATTGCCGCCGCGGATAACGAATTTGTCCATATCGAGGTAGTGTTTTAAATAAGCCCCATGGGGGTTCCATTCTGGCGCGATCCCATTTTAACGGCTTGCGATGCGCAGAGATATCGCCGGTAGGACAAGAAAAGACAAAAGTAACAAAAACCGGTTCTCGGTTCTCAGTTGTCCGTTCCGGGCCACAAGTGGTGAGGGCGGTTAGGAGGGCAGCTACTTGGCAGGGCTGCGCCTGTGGCTGGCGATCTGGAGGGCGCGGCTGACATTCTGGTTAGCGCGCCTGAGCGCTTCCTGGGCGGCGGCGTGGGACACGTTCGCCTTGAGCATGACAATTGCAACGGCAGTGCTGTTGGCCTTTAACAGATTTGCCTTCGCGGTCTTTCGGTCTACCCCGGTCAGCTGCTGAATGATGGCGATGCCCCTCTCGCGCAGCTTTGAATTTTTCGGTCGGATATTGACCATTAGATTACCGTGTACATACCCCAACCGGGTCAAGGCTCCGGTGGTCAACATGTTCAGGACCATCTTTTGGGCGGTGCCGGCTTTCATCCGAGTGGAACCTGCAACGACCTCGGGGCCAACTTCGATAACGATGGCCAGATCGGCAGCAGCTTCGAGCGGGGAATCGCGGTTGCAAGTCAGTGCAACAGTCCTTGCTCCGCAACGGCGGGCGTATTCAACAGCCGCTAATGTAAATGGCGTACGCCCACTGGCGGCAATGCCAACCACAACGTCGGCATTACCTGGCTGCTTTTTTGCGATCTCCTCTCGAGCGCTGGTGCGGGAGTCCTCGCTGACCTCGACGGCCGAGGCTAAGGCCCTTCGCCCTCCCGCCATGATGAACTGCACCATTCTGGGGTTCGTGTTGAAGGTAGGAGGGCACTCGGCGGCATCGAGTGCGGCGATTCGGCCGCTCGTACCCGTGCCGACATAGATCAGGCGACCACCGCGCCGGAAGCTGTCCGCGATCCAATCAATTGCCTGGGCAATTTGCGGCAGAGCGCGTCGAACGGCCTTGGCAACTTTGGTGTCTTCTTTATTGATGATGCGCGCTATCTGCAGGGCCGATTTGCGATCCAGATCCGCCGAAGAGCGGTTGGGTTGCTCGGTACGAAGACGCTGCAGCGCCCGTTCTTCCTTCATGCTGGGCGATCGATGTTCCGGGCAGGGAAGGGTAACGGGGGCTTTTCGTCGGCGAGACTAGTTTTGCCGGGCAAAAGTTCCCGAAGAGCCCAATCAATGTGGTCGACGCAGCGCTCAATCTCGCCCGCGCTTTTGGCCCCAACGCCAGAATTGGCTGCGGCCAGCAGAACCTGGAGCTCGTTTCTGACGTAGCGGTTCATGTCCCGGATCACACGAAGCCGCTCGCCTAGAACCCGGTTTCTCAAGTGCTCAAAACCAAGCACCAGTACGCCGACGACTAAGGCCATGGCAAACTCGTCGACTCCGATCCATTTGGGATAGCGCAGCAGGATCAGATCCGCGCCATAGCCTACAAAGAACACGAAAGCAGCCACAACAAAGGGATACTTTAAATTGCTAAACAGGCGGAACATAAGCACCTCACAGCAGTGCTTCGACTATTGCATCATGAAAAGCAGGCCTGATCTGCTTGATATCTTGGTTCCGGTTGTCTGGCCACGTGCGGTTAGTCAGTAAAGTCACGGATAACTGCCGTTGGGGGTCGATCCACAGCGAGGTTCCGGTATAGCCGAGATGCCCGAAAGAGGCTTGGGAAAAATGTTTTCCAGACTGGGAAGGGCGGGATGGAGTGTCCCAACCGAGCGCTCGGGAGGTTCCTTCCGGGCTGGCCTGCCGTTCGGTGAACAGGGCCAAGGTCTGTGGGGGCAAAATCGGTCTTCCTCCCGATAACATCGTGTTTGCAAAGATAGCCACGTCGGAGGCGGTTGCAAACGCGCCTGCGTGCCCGGCAACTCTTCCCAGCACGCTGGCATTCTCATCGTGAACTTCCCCCTGAATAACCCGTTTTCGGAACCACTGGTCATTGACTGTTGGAGGAATGTTCTTCTTCCACGCGGGCGGTGGATTGAATAGGGTTCTGGACATGGCAAGAGGCCCGAAGACATGGCGCTGACAGAAGCGGTCAAGCGGTTCGTCCGCGATCCGGCAAAGGCCTTCGCCCAGAAGGATGAAACCGATATCGCTGTAGGCGGCGCGTGAACCGGGCTCGGCCACCAGCGGCATGGTGAATACCGCACGCAGAAGGTCCTCCCGGGAGTGGGCACGCTCGAAGAGTTTTTCGTAGGCGGGCAAGCCCGAGGAATGGGCCAGAAGCATGCGGATGGTGACTTCATCGCGCCGCGGGTCATCACCGGCAAATTCGGGGACGATGTTTCTGACAGGAGTATCAAGGTCGAGATCTCCACGCTCGTACAAAATCATGGCCATCGCGGTGGTTGCGACAACCTTGGACACGGATGCCAGATCGAAAATGGTTTCCACGTCAACCTTGTCAGACTGCTGGTCGTAGGTGAACTGACCGAACGCCTTCAGGGCAACAAGTTTTCCACGCAACGTGACCGCAATGGATGCGCCGGGAAAGGCGTGAGCGGAGATGGCTTCATCAACGATGCTGAATGCCCGGGCGAAAATCTTGTCCTGCTCCTGGTGAGCAGGCTCGGGCAAGAAGTCGAAAGCGGGCAGCGGTTTGTCCAGAGGTCCTTCTCTGAGGAAATGAAATCTGTCGCTCGCGGTTATAGCAGACGGGCGAGGACTGGGCAAAATCCCCAATGCCACTTTCGGCACCTGATGACCTTGGTTTGTTGAGAATTGCCCGGAAGCTTGTGTAGAGTCAAAGAGCCTCCCGCTTATGAGCCGCAGCAGGTTCCTATTCCGGGCAATCTGTGTGCTCCTGCCGCTTGCGGTTGTAGTGTCGCCGGTTGCAGCCGCCACCATGAGCAGAACCCCGGCGTCCTCGCGCTTGAACGTGCTCGACGCCATCATCCAGCAGGCTATTTCGGATCATGAGATTCCCGGGGCGGTGGTGGTCGTCGGCCACAATGGCAAAGTGGTTTACCGCAAGGCTTACGGTCACCGGGCGCTGGAACCGCGCCGGGAAGCGATGACGCTGGACACGATTTTTGATGTGGCATCCCTGACTAAGGTGATGGCTACGACACCTTGCGTCATGCAGTTGATCGAGCGTGGCAAGGTGAAAGCCAATGATTCCGTAGCAAAGTACCTGCCGGAATTCGCGCAGAACGGCAAGGAAGATGTCACCGTTCGAGAGCTACTGACGCATTTTTCAGGGCTTCCCCCCGATCTTGACTTGGCGAATCCCTGGGGTGGAAAGGCCACGGGCTATGCCATGGCATTCGCGGAGAAACTTCAGGACCCACCGGGAGCGCGATTCCTGTACAGCGACATCAATTTCATAACGCTGGGAGCGTTGATTGAGCGAATTTCCGGAAGCAGCCTCGATGCTTACGCCAAGGCGCACGTCTTCGATCCTTTGGGCATGACCCACACGCGCTATCTTCCACCTGCTTCCTGGCGGCCCAAAATTGCGCCGACCCAGTACGACGAAAGCGGGAAAATGCTGCGCGGGGAGGTTCACGATCCAACCGCAAGGCGGATGGGAGGAGTTGCCGGCCATGCGGGAGTGTTCTCAACTGCGGACGACCTCAGCAAGTTTGCCCAGGCACTGCTTTCAGGAAGCCAGATTCTATCGCCACTGAGCGTCGAAAAGATGAGCACGCCACAACAGCCTGCAACTGCGACCGTGCTTCGTGGCTACGGTTGGGATATCGATTCTCCGTTTTCCAGCAACCGTGGCGAACTGCTGCCTGTGGGATCCTTCGGGCATACTGGCTTTACCGGAACATCGTTATGGATCGACGAGACAACGAATAGCTACATCATCCTGTTGACCAACGCCGTGCACCCGCGTGGGCGCGGCAACGCGATTTCCCTGCGGACCAAAGTCGCGACGGCAGTTGCCGCGGCTCTGCCTCTTACTGTTTCCGAGAGAGAGCGGCTCAGGTGGGAGAGCCTGACGGGTTACAACGAAGCCGAAGCCGGCGGCCGCCGCTTGGCTGCACGCAACGGCACGGTGCTGGCGGGAATCGACGTTCTGGAGCAACACAATTTTGATGCGCTGAAATCAATTCCCACCGATCCCAAGACTGGCAAGAAGCGGCTCGGCATACTCACCCACCAAACGGGCATCGACGCGGAAGGCCGCCGCACGATTGAGGTATTGGCCAAAAACCCGGACGTATTCGTCACGGCAATTTTCAGCCCGGAACACGGCGTCACGGGCACGCTGGACACGACCGAGATCGGGAATTCCAAAGATGCGGCGACGGGCATACCTGTGTACAGCGTGTACGGAGCGACCGACGCAGCGCGCCGGCCCTCGGTAGAAAAGTTGAAAGAGCTCGATGCCGTGATCATTGATATCCAGGACGCTGGTGTTCGTTTTTATACCTACGAGACCACGGTCGGCTATTTCCTGGAGGCTGCAGCGAAAGCTGGGATTCCGGTGATTGTGCTGGATCGTCCAAATCCGATTACAGGGTCGTTTGTGCAGGGCCCGGTATCAGAACCCGGGCGGGAGAGCTTCGTCAATTATTTTCCGGAGCCGGTTCGTCATGGCATGACGATTGGCGAGCTTGCCAAGATGTTCAATGGTGAGCGCCATCTCAACGCTAATCTGCAAGTTGTGCCACTTGAGGGCTGGGTTCGTGGCGATTGGTACGACTCCACTGGACTCACCTGGGTGGATCCTTCGCCCAACTTGCGCAGCATTACTCAAGCCACACTTTATCCTGGGGTCGCCCTCATCGAGGGTACGAATGTTTCGGTTGGTCGAGGCACAGATAGCCCGTTTGAGGTAGTGGGCGCTCCCTGGATCAAGAGCCGGGATCTGGCCCAGTATCTGAATGCGCGGCAGATCTCCGGCGTCAGATTCCTTCCGGTGAGCTTTACGCCGAATGCCAGCAACTATGCGGGCGAGAAGTGTGAAGGCGTGAATATTGTGCTCGTCGGCCGCAATGAACTGGATGCGCCCGAGTTGGGAGTGGAGGTAGCCTCCGCACTGCACAAGCTGTATCCCCAGCAATGGCACATCGAGAAAATGATTGACATCCTGGCGAACCAATCGGTTTATAACGCGATTGCCAGCGGGGAAGACCCACGGCGCATCGCGCAGGACTGGCAGGACGCGCTGGAGAAATTTCAGGAAATCCGTGGAAAGTATCTGATCTACAAGTAAGTGGAGCCCTCCGCAGTCGCTGGACCCAAAGACTGCATCCGCACATTGAGAAATCCTATAGAATTGCTGCTCCACAGGTATGGTGAACTCCCCGGCAAAGCAAGCTTCAGACCGAAATCCCCTTTATCGTTGTGCTGGACCGAATTGTGGGCTGACGAAGGATTCCAGTGACAGTTGGTGGGTGATGTGGACGTCCATCGAGGAATACAAGACCCCGGTGCTTTACCTGGCGCCGTGGAGCGAGGAACTCGCGAAAAGTGAAGGGGCTTTGCACGTCTGTGGGGAACTCTGCGCACAGAAGCTGCAATCCCAATTCATGGGGAACATACGGCAGAATCAAATTAAGAAGATTATTCGATGATGCAGGGTACAGTGCGGTTAGGGGATCGCCAGCCAGAGAATGATGCCGACGGTCCCGAGGATTGCTACTGCCAAAATGGTGAGCAGAAGCAGTCCTTCGTCAGGCGTTAAGGAACGAAGGAATTCCATTCTCACATTGGATGCCGGCAGGCGTGGTGAATGACAGCAAAATTCGCGTGGCGCTGTGTCGAGAGTAACCAAATCTGGATTACTCTGCATCGTACTTACAACGACTGGACACAAACAGAGAAGTCGCGTTTCGCAAACTAAGCTTTGGGTGAACCTTATGCGCATACTGCTGTGCATTTTGCTGATATCGAGTTTCTCATGGGCTCAGGAAGCCAAGCCGGCTCCCCCCAGTGCAGAAGAAACCTCCGCGAAATCGGCCACGCTGACGATTCCGGCCGGAACGCGAGTTCCGGTGTCGCTGCGACAACCGATATCGACCAAGACAGCGCGGGAGGGCGACGCTGTTTATGCCAATACAAGTTTCCCATTCGTGCTGAATGAGCGCGTGTTGGTTCCCGCCGGGACTTATGTTCAGGGACGGATCAGCAGCGTGAAGCGGGGAGGCCGGATTCACGGCA
>DASSIO010000054.1:0-62661 GCA_035691825.1 Terriglobales bacterium
CCTTTACTCTGGGTAATGCGAGTTTTCTAAGCGACCCCGCGAGTCCGGTCACGGGTTCCGCGAAGATGGACTTCAACCAGGCCGGTCCAACTTTCACTGTGGGTTGGGGAAACATCCTCGCGCGAAGCAGCAAAAGGTTCACAGTTCCTTTCGAAGTTGGGTTCGTTTACCAGGGTTCACCCAAGAGCAGGTTGAACCTGGCAGGTAGTGCTTGCGATCCGCTTGGAGTTAATTGCCGCAATGCAGTTAACGATCCGATTGTTCAAAGCCAGGTGCTAACCGAGCAGAACAAGATTAATAGCGACACCAACTTTCTCCAGGTGTATCCGATCATCTCGATCGGCTTTGGATTTAAGTTCTGACACCGGCCCGCCGGCTTAGGCGCGAGCCGAAGTACTTTGCATGTAGAATTCGGACGCGAGGTTCAACGAATGGCAGACACACCGACAGGCCCACCTCCTCAGGAAACTATCCCAGCTACTCCTGGCACGCCGTCCGAACCTGGCACAAGCTTCAATATCGGCGAGGAGTTCGGCACCGCAAAGCGCAACCTGCCGCCTCCCAAGGTTCTGGGAATCGGTCTCGCGCTTGTTCTGCTGATCTCGCTCATCGTAATTCTGACGCAGAGCCGTCCCAGAGGTTCTGGAACGATTGACGCCATTGACGCCGTCGAGGTTCCTGACCAGGGAACCGTTTTGGCAGCCATCAACGTGAGCGTTCACAATAGCAGTGCCAAACCTTTATGGATCCGCGGCCTGCGCGCAACAGTGAAGACTGACTCGGGCGAATTCACCGATGACGCTGGCTCCCCAGTCGATTTTGAGCGCTATTTCCAGGCTTTCCCCGCGTTGAAGCAGCACGCCATTCAGCCATTAACTGTGGAGACAAAAATCCAGCCCGGGGCCGAAGCCAAGGGCACTATGATGGTGAGCTTTCCGACAACTTTGGACGCATTTAATAAGAGGAAGTCGCTTACGGTGACCGTGCAGCCGTACGATGAGCGCCCGGTGGAGATTACTCAAAAGTAGTGGTTTTTTACCTTTCGGAAACTCGGTACTGCCGCTGCCTACATCATCATTGCTTCTTGTGCGTGCTGCTGTGGATTGAAGATCAGCACATCCGGGCCGACGCACGCCCTTAGCAGGGATTCCTTGCCTAGTCTGCCCTCCAGCCATCGGCAGATAACGTTCTTCTCAAGAACCAAATTAATGAGCTCGTCGGGATTCAGCTGCCTCCAACTGTTGCGGCCCCAAACATTCTGAGTGTCGTGAGGATCGACAACACGCGTTTCAACTTGGCCGGCTGAGATTCGATAATCATAAATTGGGGATCCGTCTCCGGGATCAATGCGCAAATGATTGCTGGTCAACATGCCACGCTCCGGTATCAGGAGATTTCGACCCGTAGATGATGCACAACATGCCACAGTTGCTCGCTACAGCTTCGTCCGGTCGGGCTCTAGGGTGCCTCTGTAGTGGGCAGGGTCTCAGCAGTTCAGTTAACAGATTCGGGCTCGGACACCGCGCCAGCCCGACGCTGCTGTTGGTGCATGCGATAGAGATGATGGACAGGCCCGGTACCCCGACCGATCGGCTGCCCCTTGCTGATGGCCGCCGTAACATAGGCTTTGGCCAGCAGCACTGCTTCCGGTAGCCCTCTTCCGAGCGCCAAATGGCAGGCAATAGCGGTGGAGAATGCGCATCCGGTGCCGTGCGTAGAAGACGAGCGCTGCCGATGCGCTTTAAATAGCTGCTGCTGGAATCCTCTTGAAGTACTGAAACTTAGAACGTCAATAGCTTCTTCTAGATGGCCTCCGGTCACCACCACATTCGGAACCCCCGTGGCATGCAGCTTACTGGCCGCCTCTTTCATCTGTTCGGGGTCTGCCACGCTCAGCCCAGTCAGGGCGGAAGCCTCGTCGAGGTTGGGTGTCACAACTTCTGCCAAGGGGAGGAGTCGGTCCGTGATGACTTTCAACCCAGCCGCATCAATCAGCGCCGTCCCGGACGACGCCTTCAGCACTGGATCGAGTACCACATGAGGCGGCTTACTATTCTCCAGGTACTCCGCCACCGCTCGGGCCGCTTTGCCGGAACCTAGCATCCCGATCTTCACGGCAGCGATGTCCAGATCACCATGAAGCTCGTTCAGAGTCTCTCGAATGAGGTCAGGAGAAACGGGTTCCACCCGGCACACGCCGGCCGTCGATTGGACCGTGAGCGCGGTGATACAGCAAATGCCATAACATCCGTGCGCCGCCATGGTCTTCACGTCCGCGGTGATACCTGCTCCCGAGGAGGGGTCAAACCCGGCAATCGTAAGCACCACGGTCGGAGCCTTGGGCATACCGGCAATGTAAAGCAAACCAACGCTCCTGCAAACCCTCACGCCCCTGCCGAGGCCTTCTGAAGAGCACGGAAGTAATCAGGTCAAGCGAGTACGATGGTCCTTGCCACGCCGCAATTGACTGAAAAAAGGTGAGTTGCCTCGTAGATGAGTACAAGTAATTGATGCTGCATGGCTTAGAAAAAAGTTCACGGTGCGGCTTTCCAGCAACAGTAACTCAGTAGTACATTAGCCAAGTCCTTTGTATCTGTCAGTCTCCACAACAATGCTCACAAAAATAGCTACTTGATAGCGGCATCTATTAACTCGTCGGTAATTCTGCTGGCAGCCTTTTGGCGTTGACAGGGGGTTTGGCAGCCCATTAGCATCTCAAAATTCCGGTTCGTGGTTAGGGGAGGACGACTTTAGAGATGCGAGGTGACTGAATGCGACGACGATTCGCTTACAGTCTGGCGGTGCTAGTTTCCGTCGCCAGCCTGGGAGCCGGAGCCGCTGGCGGGCCAAACAGCTCAGAAGCCGGCATTACCCAAAAACAAGTAACCAGGATCCCCCAAGCTCACCTGGTACAAACCCGGCTGGTTCGCCACCCGAAGCCCTTCCAGGTAGGTACGGCCTCCTGGTATGGAGAGTACTTTCAGGGTAAGCCCACGGCCAGCGGTGAGCCTTACGATATGTACAACCTGACAGCGGCTCATCCCACTCTGCCGCTAGGTACCTTTGTAAGGGTTACCAATTTGCGGAACCACCGCTCGGTCGTCGTACGCGTCAATGACCGCGGCCCGGTGGTTGATGGCAGGATTATCGACCTGTCCTACAATGCTGCCCGCGTCCTCGGCTTCAAGGCACAGGGCCTGCAGAAAGTGCGGCTGGATCTGGTACCAACCGAAAACCTGGCCATGCTTCGGCCTGCCAGCTTGCGTTAGCACTCGAGCATGTAAATAACACAACTGCACGCGGGGGAGTCTCCAATCGGGCTCCCTCGTTTGGTGTTGTCCCCAACGCCGGCAAAATGACATACTACAAACAATCGTCAGCTTGGAGTCTAGAGTGTCAGATCGCTTCGGCGTGGTTGATCTCCAACCTAGATGGCTGGAAGCAGCCGTGAAGGACGCGCGCGACCGCCTGATTGTGGCTCTGGACATGTCTTCCGCGCAGACGGCCCGGGACATCATTTCAGCCGTGGGCGACGCTGCTCACACCTATAAGGTTGGCAAACAGCTCTTCACTGCCGAAGGTCCGCAGTTCGTTCGCGAGCTGGCCGGGTCTGGACTTAAGGTTTTCCTTGATCTGAAGTTCCACGACATCCCCAACACGGTCGCCGGTGCCGTGAAAGAAGCCTCCAGGCTCGGCGTTCACATGCTTACTGTGCATGCCAGCGGAGGCGGCAGAATGCTCCGCGCGGCTGTGGAGGCTGCGCGGTCGATTCAACCTTCCCCGATGGTGCTGGCAGTCACCGTCTTGACGAGCATGGAAGACGCGGAACTTGCTGGAGTTGGAGTCCGCGGGACGATACTCGATCAGGTTCTGCGCCTGGCCACGCTGGCGCTGGCCAACGGTTGCGATGGAATTGTCACCTCGGCGCATGAGGCGCGCGAAGTCCGCAGTGAATTGGGCGACCGCTTTCTCATTGTCACTCCCGGCGTGCGGCCTGCCGGTTCAGGCAATAACGACCAGATTCGGGTCGTTACGCCAGCCGAGGCAGTCTCCGCCGGAGCCACTCACATCGTCGTAGGAAGACCGATCACCGGCGCCGTAGATCCCGCCTCGGCGGCCCGTGACATCATTCATCAGATCAGCTTTTAGGCGTAGCGCTGGCGCTCCGCCGCGCAGAACTAGAAAACAAGGACCACAAACGAAAACTAGAAACGAAGAATCACGAACCACCCTCACAGTTTCTCGTAAAATTCGCAAGCCGAGCAGGAAATAAACATTCCCCCCGGGATTCCCCGTTCCCGGTCTTTTACCCGTTTCACAATACGTGTTGGCTTGCCGCATTTCGGACAATCGGTGCTCTTGGATGTGTCCATCACCTTCTTGCGATCTGCTGTTTTTGCGATCTTCGCCATGATTAGAAAGACTCCTATTGCAGTATTTCACCCCTGACTGCTCTTTTTAACTGATGTCGGGAGTGCGCGCGGGAAGACGCAGATACGTTTTCGAGGATGCCGAGCCGAACCGCTCAACTCTCTTCCGCTTTGTTGATTTTACAGGAAGATTGTTGCAAATGTCTTGTAAGCAATTCGTGAAAATTCGCGAGTTACTCCATGCGGGCGACTCCACGCAGCCCTAGCGCTGCGACTCAAGGCCTTCAATATAACGACTGATCTGAGCTAGGTGAGAAAGGTCGTGACCCGCCAGCAGCTTTAGCATCTCTCCCAAGGACTCCGCGCCGCGCTCATTGTGCTGCCCGCTGCGTTGCAGGTCCTGTGGTGACAGTCGTCTCCACACTGACAAATTGAGTACGCGCAGCGTGCGAAATATTTCAACAAGCTCGGACGGCTCGCGTTCATTGTGGCGCTGCGAGGCTACCCATGCATCTTGCCTGATGCCCAGAATAACCGGCTCATTCTCGCAAAAGATCAACCTGAGGCGATAGCCATAAACCCACTCGCTATCGGTGAGATGGCCGATGATTTCGTTCGGAGTCCATTTCCCTTGAATTGCCCGCCCACGCAGGACCTCCGCCGGATAGGTGGCCACAATATCGGCCAAGGTGGATGCCGTCTGGCCTAACAGCTCAATCGGATCTCGACCCGCCAACAGCTTGAACAGCTTTTCGCGGTATGTCTCTGGGGCTGACAACTCCAGCCCCGGTTGCGCCTGCGTCATAAAGGAAATCCTCCTTTGCAAAATCGCGAATCCGTCACTCTCCAGCTTTATACAACTTGGCGCTAGGGACGCTGGGCCTTGAAGATCGATGATGGCCTGCGTGTTCCTCACGAGCATGTTGTTCCCTGCTTGGAAGGAATAACGAGTCGCCCTGAGTGCCGATGCACAAAATTGCCGATTGCGTCAAACGTTGCTGGTGAATTGTCGTAGAAAAGGAAATGTCCGCTTCGCGGGATTTCCAATACCTCCACAGGACTGTTGCGCAGACGATCCAGATACGTCAGAGAACGGTTGGCTTCACCGTAGAGAAATAGCCGCGGCATGTTGAGAGTCAGGAATTCTTCTAGCAGGCGTCCGGAGTCGGACTCTTGGACGGTTTGAAAACTGTAGGCATGATATGCATTCGCATCCGTGTTGAGAGCCATGTTGTGCGAAATCATCCTGTCGCCTGCGCGAGGGGACTCGAACAGTTCGGAAATGATCTGATCGAACACCACGTCTCGAAAATGGTCGGCGTCATGGCTCGAGGTCCGGCGCGAAAACATACAGTCTTCCGACGATAAATTACCCTCGATATTGATAAAGCCCTGTACCTGCGCACAGCCGCATCGTCTGAGCCGCAGTAGCGCGATCAAGCCACCCATACTTGCCGCTACGATGAAGTGCGGACCACCTATAAGCTTTTCAGAAACCGCGTAGGCAACATCGGCCAGACTGCTGACATCAGGACAAGCCTCATTGTCGAAGTCCGCTAATCCCGTTCCAGGATTGTCGAAAGCCAGAAGAGTGCAGTCGGAAAGCTCAGAGGATTGGAACGCGGCCAGGAAATTCTCCTTGGCCCCGCCCAATCCATGCACGAACAACACCGCCGGTCCGCCCGTTCCCGGCCGGTATAGGTAAGGAATCGCGAACGTCCGTCCTCGATTGTGAATCGTAATCTGATCAAGGCACGGCAGCGTTTTGTTGGACAGTTTTTTCATGGTGTTCAGTCCGGACCTACGGTTACAAAACTCTGCCGATGCCCGGCCCTCTGTCCAAGTTACCGACAGTGGGACAAATGGGACGCAAAGAGGGGGACAACACTTGCAATCTCAGCTCATTTTTCGGCGTGATCATTATCAGAGGTCCCGGCTACGGTGAGCTGAAAACCCTCGTCTTTCCAACCCTCGATGCCTCCGATCATTTTCTTAACCGGGCGACCAAGTTTCGCAAGGTTGAGAGCAGCCCGGTCGGCTCCGTTGCAATGCGGCCCATTGCAATACACAACAAACAGTGTGTCTTCGGAATAAGAAGCGAGATTCCGGGCGGTGATCCGTGCATGGGGGAGATTCACTGCGCCCGGGATATGGCCTGTGGCATACGACTGCGGGCCGCGAACGTCCAGCAAGATAAAATCCGCTTTGTCACCCTCTATCGCTTCGTGCACGTCCCAGCAATCGGTCTCCAATGACAAGAGTTGTGAAAAGTGTGCCACTGCATCAGCAGGAGACGCGGCAGCGCAACTAGAGACGTTAGACATTTCCTTTTGAAGTACCGGCATCGACGAGATCCTCCTGGCGTTAATGTGCCAGTACTCGCTAGAACGAACAAGCGGCACTAGTGACAATATGCGTTAAAATCGTGCCATGACGACAGCAAAATTAAGCCCGCGGACATCGGCATTTCCAGCCCAGTCGTTCCATCGCAACGTCGCGGTTCTTGCTTATAACGGTCAGGCCACGTTCGAGCTGGGGATTGTGGTCGAGCTCTTCGGGTTA
The DNA here is from genome assembly GCA_035691825.1 of Terriglobales bacterium. Lineage (GTDB taxonomy): Bacteria > Acidobacteriota > Terriglobia > Terriglobales > Acidobacteriaceae > Gp1-AA122. Next base: position 6,933 of record DASSIO010000054.1, read on the forward strand.
CCGCGGCCGGAGTTTTCCGAATGGTATCGATTCAAGGTATGCGCCCTGGAGACGGGCCCGCTCGCCGCAACTGGAGGTTTGACGATTACATGCCGTCATGGAATCGACGCACTTTCGCGGGCTGGGACGATTGTGATTCCGGGCTGGCGGACAGAAGAAACGCCACCAGAGCGGCTTTTGCGAATTTTGCGGAGGGCGCATCGCGGCGGCGCAAGGTTGGTTTCGATCTGCTCTGGCGCTTTCGTGCTTGCCGCAACCGGGCTTCTGGACGGACGCCGTGCGACCACGCATTGGCGCTACGCGTCCCAATTGGCACAGATGTACCCACGCGTAAAAGTAGAGCCCGACGTGCTGTACGTCGACGAAGGTGACCTGCTCACCTCGGCGGGTAGTGCTGCTGGCATCGACCTGTGCCTGCACATCGTGCGCAAGGATTTCGGTGACAGCGTAGCGAGCCAAGTCGCCCGCCGACTGGTTGTGTACCCGCACCGTGATGGTGGCCAGGCGCAGTTTGTCGACCGGGCTGTACCCAGAGAAGATCGTCCATGGTTGGCCAAACTTCTTGAATGGACCCAGAATCATCTTGGTGAAGAACTCTCGGTGCACCGCCTCGCGAAAGAGGTCGGGATCAGTAAGAGAACCTTGTCCCGTCGGTTCGCGGAAGAACTTGCAACTTCGCCCATCGAATGGCTTATCGGCTTGCGGCTCGCCCATGCCAAACAGATGTTGGAGAAAACCGCCCGCAGCATCGACGAGATTGCCTATGACACAGGCTTCGGTTCGGCTCCCACCCTGCGGCATCATTTCCGGCGCCGCCTTAACACGAGCCCGGTCGCCTATCGCTCGCATTTTCGATGAAACACCGCGATCCCTGAATGGCTTCCAGATGCTCGGCACGAGAGCAGAAGTCGAAACCATTTTTCCGGAACCCGCAACCGGGATCTCTGATTGCAGAGTATCGACCTCATCTGCATGCGCTATGTTTGCTGAATTGGGCTCGGCAACTCACTGCCCTCATTAGGTGGTTGAAGATCAAAAGGTGGACCGGATAGAGGCCGTACCAATACATTTCTCCGAGGATACCCTTGGGGCGAAACCAGGCACAACAGCGCAGGAGCGTACGGCCTGCGAGATGAGGACGTAAATCGAAGTGCAGCCAGGCCGCACCTGGAATTTTCATCTCGGCACGCAACAATACCGTCCGTGACCGTTCTACCCGCTCCACTCGCCAAAAGTCGATCACATCGCCGGCTCGCATCCCAATCGGGCGAGACCGCCCTCGCGACTTTCCTGTGCCTCCAAGCAATTCGTCAATCCAACCACGAATTCGCCAGAGCACGTCAAAAGCAAGCCAGCCGCCCTCGCCCCCCAGGTTTTGGACGATGGCGAACACTCGAGCTGGAGATGCATCTACCACCATCTCTCGAAGGTCGCATACCATACCCTCGGCACGAATCATTTGGTGTACAGGAGGGGCCTGCCGGGGTGAAGGCAAAGAAGGCACAGAGTGATCGAGCGCCTTAGCCACGGCTGATTCATAGGACAATGGCCGGACTTCAGGAAACAGCTGCGAAGCCAAATCGCTGGTGCAGACGGACTCGCTCTTCAATCCTTCGATCAGTGCTCGCGTGACTGCTGCTGGAAATGGTGTCACCAGGTCCAGCCAGTATGATGAGAGCCGGGGTGTCAGCACTGGCACTCGAAACAGCCAGCGCTTGAGGCCGCGCTGGCGGGCGTAGCCGAGCATCATGCTTCGATAGGTCTCGACGGTCGCGCCGCCGATCTCAATTGGCCCCTCCACACGGCCGCCCACATCAAGCGCGGCGATCAAATAAGCAAGGACATCGTCAATTGCGATCGGCTGCGTTCGTGTGACCACCCATCGCGGGCAGATCATAACCGGAAGCCGCTCAGTTAAGCAGCGGATGATCTCAAAGGAAAGACTCCCGTTACCGACGATAATGCCGGAGCGAAACTCAATCAGTGGCGGCCCATATTTGCGCAGCACCGCTCCGGTATTGTGGCGGCTTCTGAGATGTAGGGAAACGGGCGATCCTGCGGCTGCGAGGCCTCCAAGATAGATGACCCGCCGTACCCCGGCTTTCTTGGCCGCCACGGCAAAATTGTAGGCGGCCGCGCGATCACGCTGGTCAAATCCGGCTTCACGGCCGGCCATCGAATGGATGAGATAGTATGCGACATCTACACCTGCAAGGGCCGGGGGCAAGCTCTCAGGAGCCAGAGCATCGGCCTCAATGATTTGAGGATAGGTATCCGACGGGGGCCACGTCTTTGAGTTCTTGCGAACCATGCAGATGACTTCGTGTCCCGCCTGGGAAAGTTTTTCTGCAAGTTGTCGCCCGACATAACCGGATGCTCCCGTGACCAGGATTTTCACGCCCCACCCCGATTGAGGCGCCACAGCTCAAAATTCAAATACGTCGCGTATCCGACCCAGGCGAGATAGGGCGCCATCAGCCAGAACGCCCAAGCTGAGTATTCTGAGAAACTGATCGCGGTCATCACGATCAGCAGTAACAGAATCTGAATTTCGACGAGAGCGAGTCCTGGCCGTTGCAGCCTGAAAAATATAAACGACCATGCGGCATTCAAAAGCAGCTGGCCAAAGAACAAGCCGAGCGGTAGCCGGACATCCTGCGCCTTGTGTTCCCGCCAAATCAGCCAGGCCGCTGTCGCCATTAGCAGGTAGAGAACCGACCAGACTGGGCCGAATAGCCAGGACGGAGGTGTACCGGCGGGCTTGAGCAGGCGCGGGTACCAGCTTTTCACAGAGGAGTTGGTGAACCATCCGCCTACAGCCGCGGCTCCGAAACAGATGGCAACAAACACAATCCAACTCATCCATCTACTAGGCATGGCATCGCTCGATGCGTTCCATATCAGCGATGTATCTCTTGGCATCAAACTTCCTCCCGGTGCTGGCGAGTGACATATAACGGACCTGCCCAAATACGGGCCGATCGAACCATGGGCGGTCGTGTTTACCAACGATGGCCCACGCAATGCCGGCGTAACCGTTAGGGTCGCGGCCATCGAGTTCGTAGCGATCGTTCAACCAGACCGCGCGCTGATAAGCGGCTGCGACCGAGGGACTCCACTCCAGGATTTTCTTGGCCCAGTACATCCGCAAATAGTTGTGCATCCACCCGGTCAGTACCATCTGCTTTTGGGCCGCGTTCCACAAGGGATCGTGAGTCTCGGCACAATCGAGCTCTTCGCTGCGGTAGAGGATCGGACGACGATCCGAGGCATGCTGCGCAAACGCCCGGTCGGCCCACGGCTCCATGCACGCGATCGAGTCATATAGAGAGTTGAACCGGACAAAATTGATGGCCAGCTCACGGCGCACGATCAGCTGTTCGAGGAACGCTTGCTTGGCTGATGGGGGAGCATCCGCGTCTTGAATCGCAAGAGCCACCGTGCACGGCCCCAAGTGACCGAAGTGTAAGTACGGAGAAAGTCGGCTTGTACCGTCACTTTCCGGCCGGTTACGGGTGACCGGGTACGCAACTAGCTTGCTTTTAACAAATTCTTTCAGGCACCGCAGAGCCTCTCTGGTACCGCCGCGCCAGACCTTGACCGCGGATACCGTGCGGTCCAGTACCCATTCACGAGTGAAGTCGTCTTCCCAATTTTGCGACCGCAAGTTAGGAGGCGCAGCCCATGTGACTTGCGCCTTGGTGTTTTCTGGCGCGCTCAAGAACTCCGGCAGCAGCTCGAGCAATCGAGGACGAATCGTGCGCGCCGCATAGTGCTCCCTTTCCAGCAGCCGGGAAGGCACAAGTACGTCGGCGTCGACTGTCCAAAACGGAATACGCAGACGCTTGCTGACCCGCTGACGCCACTCCTCTGGCTCGCGCAGCGGATTCTCATCCCCGACCACCATCGCCGCCCGGACTTGCTCACAGAAGTGCAGCAAACTGTGTTCTGGATAAGAACGGAAGCAGAAGCCAATTCTCCGCCGGACTAACTCTTCAGCAATATCGGGCACCCCTTCAGCCAGAAAATGCAGGTTGCGCTGATTAGCTCCTGGATAGAACGGAACCGGCGCGAAGAAGACCACAACCGGCTTGCGCAATTCATTTCCCACGCGCACGGCCACGTCCAGAGCCGGGTTATCTACTGCCCGCTGGGAGCGCTGCATCCAGTAAACAATGCACTGCCCGCCTGCATTCGGCTGACCGCTTCGGCGGACTGTAATGCGTCGGTCACCACTCAACCTCTCCAATGCTGTCATAGTGGGTCTATCCCTGCTCTCCTAAGTTCCATGCATAGTCGAGGCGTAAAGAGGGCAGCTCGGCCGCCGCCCTCCCGGCCTGTTCTAGTGGCTGCGGGCGATTACTGGGTTTCCGCTCCAGCGTCGCTGAATTCCCTTCCACGCCACAGCCTGGTAGACGGCGGCCAGTCCCACGAGCAGGTACACCACCGAACTCAGTACCGAGGTCTCCCCGAAATGCATACCGAAGATGCTGGCTACCACGTCAAACCGCGCCGCCCCGACCAGCGCCCAGTTCAGGCCGCCGATCACCAGAAGTATTGCTGCAACGACATCCAGTTTTTTCATTTGTTTCTCCTTAAGACTTGTCTCTCTTCAAAATTCGATTTACTGAGCGTCCGGCAAGATCAGGGTGCCAATCACGTGAAGCATTCCGTTTCGAAGCGGGCAATATCGGCCTTCACGATTTGCGCACTGTTGATCATGATCTTGCCGCCCATGGCTGTGACCTTCGCTTGCGATCGTTGACTATAGATAAAAAGATGTTGCACATTATGAAAGGACGCAGCGGACACCAAACTGATGTGCGCCAGATTCAAATAAACGCTGGTTTCTTTGATCGGGAGGAAAATGGTGATCAACAAGACCATTACGGAAGGCTTAAAGCCCTATGCGCTCGGCGAGAAGCTCCGTGGGCTGCGCCTGAAAAAGAGCATGGGGTTGGTACAGCTCGGTAAGCACACTGGCCTCTCACCGGCCATGCTGTCGAAGCTGGAAAATGGAAGACTCATCCCCACCGTGCCTACGCTCTTGCGTATTGCAATGGTTTTCAGTGTCGGACTGGACTACTTCTTCAGCGACGAGCGTAAGCGGCACGTTGTGGCAATCGTGCGCAAACAGGATCGCATTCGCTTTCCCGAGCGGCCGGGCGGCGGCGAGGTCTCCTACTGGTTCGAAAGTCTGGATTTTGCCGCCAACGAGCGCAAGCTTAACGCGTTCCTGGCCGAGTTTCAGCCGGTTGATTCCGGTAAGCAGCGCCTGCACCAGCATGCCGGAGTGGAGTTCCTCTTCATGATCCGCGGGCAACTGGAGCTTCTGATCGGTTCCGACACCCACGTGCTCGAGGCCGGTGACGCTATCTACTTCGATTCGAGCGTTCGACATGGGTATCGCCGCGCTGGCGGGCACTCCAGTACCGGTCTCATCGTGGTTGCGCCGTAAACTCCAGCGGGGCCTTTCACTGGGTGGTCCGTTCCTGTACAATACGTACAACGCTAGTTCTACGGTTTGCTTGTCACGCGGTGGTCGTCTTTTAGACCAGATTCATCTCCGCTTTTCCTGCCCGCCGTTTATTTGCGTGAAATTCAAAACATCAATGTGAGAGGCTTCGCGGCTACTGACGTGTCAGAGTCTGCGCGACATCCGCCCCTCAAGAAAGAAAACAAATTCGCATGACCAAATTTTCAGAACTGCCTGTATCTTCAGCGCTACAGCGGAAGCTAGAGGCAGCTCAATTCGTCAACCTTACACCGATTCAAGAACGTGCGATTCCGCCTGCTCTCGAAGGCCGGGACGTGATCGGGACCGCCGAGACAGGCACCGGCAAGACATTGGCGTTTCTCATTCCCCTTATCGAAACGCTCTATCAGCAACCAGCGCGTCACACTGTCGCTCTGGTGCTCCTGCCCACCCGGGAACTTGCGATGCAGGTGCACGAGCAATACGAGCAACTGCGCACGAAGGCGATGCCTAAGGCTTCACTCATCATCGGCGGCCTCTCCGAAAAGGCGCAAATCAACAGCCTACGGGCTGGGTCGGAGCTTGTGATTGCAACTCCCGGACGATTGCAGGATCTCGTCAACCGCCAGTTCGCTGACCTTCGCCAGGTCAAACTTCTGGTACTCGACGAGGCGGATCGCATGCTGGATATGGGATTTCTCCCGGCGATCCGGCGGATTCTCTCGACGTTGCCTCAGCAGCGCCAGACGCTGTGTTTTTCAGCCACCATGGAGCAGTCGGTTGCCGGCCTGATCAATGACTATATGCGGAATCCGGTTCGGGTTGCCCTAGGCTCAGTGCTCAAGCCTGCTGAGAGCGTACAACTCAGAGCCTACGAGGTACGGCCCGGAGAGAAACTCGATGTCCTGCGCGACTTGCTCTATGCCGAAAAGGGTCAAACTTTAATTTTCACCCGCACCAAGCGTGGCACTGAGCGACTGACGAGAGAACTGGTACGCGACGGCTTCGCGGTTGCCATGATTCATGGCGATCGTTCCCAATCGCAGCGTAACGGGGCTCTAAGTGGGTTTCAGGAAGGCCGTTTCCAGGTTCTGGTAGCGACCGATATTGCATCCCGTGGTCTGCACGTGGATGACGTCGCCCACGTCATTAATTACGATGTGCCCAAAATCGCCGAGGACTTTATCCACCGAGTCGGCAGGACAGGCAGAGCCGGGCTCCAAGGACGCGCTTCAACCCTGGCGGCAGGAGCCGAGGTGCTGGAACTGCTCCAGATCGAACGAACTCTGAAATTGAAGATAGAACGACTTCAGTCGGACAGGACGGCGGCACCCTTGCGGCGAGTCATTCAGAATACGCTAGCCTCGCGAACTCTGACCGCTTTGCCGGGAGAGGTATTTGTGTAGAGCGCCAAACCCTGTTGCCGGGACATCAAGCTCCGGCAACTTGCCGGCCTCAGTTTACAGCCTGGAATTACTTGTCACTCCGATGCGAGTCCTTCGCAAAGGAACCTTCTTTTCGATTCTTTTTTCGTGCTCGCTTGCGTGCTAAAGCCTGTTTCACACGGCGCTTTTCGCCAGGCTTCAAATAGTAGGAGTGACGTTTCACTTCCTTAATGATGTCTTCCGTCTGAACCTTACGTTTAAATCGGCGAAGCGCATTTTCTAACGACTCGCCCTCTTGCAAACGAATTTCTGCCAAGCTCACTCTCCTTCGCACAATTACCGCGATGTAATTTCTATAGCCGAACGTTTCGTATGAACAACTAAGTTTTCAGTCAATCGCCGAGGCGGTCACCGTTGGGCTCTTCTGCAATGTCAACGTCCTCTGCGCCAACCTTGAAAAGCGCGGCCTGCTCTTCACCATGTTCGCGCAATTCGGCCATCTCGTCCACGCTGCCGGCCACAGTCTTTTCCTGCTTTCGCTGATTCCTGCGCTCGGCTTTTTCCCTTTGTCTCTGTTGCCTTGTCTGTTCCTTCTGGCGTTTCGTGAATGTTGATCGGCCTCTTGGCATACACTATCCCCCGAATCTGTTAATTAGGGCCGACAGGCATTTGCCAGCCTGACCTGACGTACCCCGTGCGCTCGAAAAAGCTACCAGCGCGGTTCGCGCGGCTGGCGCGGATGACCACGATAGTCGTCACGCCCGCGACCGCCTCCGCCGCCAAAGCGATGGCCGCCGCCCCGAGGACGTTCTGTCTTAGGTTTGGCCTCGTTGATGGTCAGCGTGCGTCCGCCTAGATCTGTCCCATTAAGCGTCGCGATAGCCTTATCGGCCTCGCTGGCATTGGCCATTTCCACGAACCCGAAGCCACGAGAGCGGCCTGTGTCCCGGTCAGTGACGAGTGTGATTTTTTCGACCGCGCCGTGCGCCTCGAAAAGATTTCGCAATTCGGCTTCGGTTGTGCTGTGGGGCAGATTGCCAACGTACACGTTCTTCATCGCAATTCCTCTTTCAGTAAATCATCCAAGTTGGTGGGTGTCGCACTTTGTTTCGGTGGTCGCTTTTCGGAATCTCGCGGCGGAGGCGGCAGGGCGCGCATGGCTTGCGTGCGGGCGACGGACGCCGAGCGGACTGCTGAGATTTTTCGTGAGGCTTCCAGAATGCCCCAGCGCCCACTTGTGTCTGCTCGATCGGCAGGAATTATGGCCTTCGCACTGCCAGTCCCAGCCTGGTCGTCCCCGTTTTGTACGATCAATTCTTCGTTCGCGTGCGGAGCATCCGCGAGATATTCTGGCTGGCCAACCAGGAAGGCCAGGCGCTGCGGAGGCGTCGCGCTCCTGACGTCATCACAAAACTTGTCGCGCTGGCCTCGTCCTTTTTCCATATTGATCAACACCAGGTCGTACAGTGCGGGTCTCCACCATATACGGGCTTCTACGATGTCAGCGGCGCTGTCGACGTCGATCCCAAGCTTCCGCATGACCTCAGCGCGCAAATCGCGTTTTGCATGCGAACTATCGACCAGCAGCACTCGCTTCTTCTTGATTGGATCAGGTATTGGCGCAGAGATAGCGAGAGACACCAGCGGAGTGTTCATGCCGGCTCCGACCGTTGCCGAGCACCGACTGTGACCTTTGCTGACCGGCCTGCCGTGCCGACGCGCTGCAGTAGTTCTTGGGTGCGCTTGCGCCGGGCGATTTTTTGCTTGCGTTCCCGGTGAAATCTGGATTTATCGCCGTTCCGAGCGGACATGGTCAACTCCTGACATGAAATGGGTTACCCAATCTTTGGATCTGTACAATCTACGGTCGATCGCGCGGATCCGATTCAAGGTAAGTTGGAATGCCGCGGACAGAAATGACGATGTAAGGATTACGCCTCTCTCTCAATCGCGAAAGCGCAAACTGCTAGGGTGATGCCGCCTTCGAAGTTAAGTATTTCCAGTATACGCTGTTTGCGCACCAATTGCCCTGAGGAACGTTCGCCCTCTGCTCATTGCCCGCTTCGGCATGTGATCCGCGCATGATGTGCGACTCGCTCCAACCTCACTGTCCGGATCGTCCATCCTGCAATCCTCATCTCGTGGCTTTCTCAGTAACGTTCAGGATGATGGTGAGAGGCGTGACGTGATCCGGCTTGAGATAGCGATTGACCAGGAACCGTTGGCCATCCTTGGCAACGTCATAGGTGAAGACGTCAGTACTCGAAATCGGGGCCCGTCCATGGATCTGAAATAGGGGCATCGGCGTGCCAGTAGCGAACAGGCTGGCTGCACTCACTGGAACTGCCATAAGCGTCCCGCTAGGCGCCATATAGAAGATCTCTTTACCGTCTCCTCTCCAACGTGGCTCGCTGCCGCCGCCGCGCGAGACCTGCCACTTCCCCGCTGCACCGGGAAAAGAGGTGACGTAAATTTCCCAAGTCCCCGACTCGTCTGACGCATAAACCACCCACCTGCCATCCGGGGAGATCTGCCCATTGCTTTGGCTGTTACCCTTATCGCTGAGCAGCGCTGTAGCTTTTCCGTCCTCAACATTTATGAGTTCCAGGTAGTTTCTCGATGGGGTTTGGTGTGTGCACAGAATCTGACGATCATCCAGCGTCCAAGAGTTGGGGATAATGTCATCAGAGACTGGAGTGACATACGCCCTTCGTTCCCGTTCCAAGCCACTGGCCGCCTTCACCACCAACCCGGCTCCTTGGGCGGCCATGCGGTAAGCCAGCATGTTCCCCGCACGCGACCACACACCTACGACTTCTTCGGATGGGTCAAAAGTAAACCGAGTGTTACCAGTTCCTTTCACGCTTTCAATCCAGATATCCACGTTGTTTGCTTTTGGGTCGCTAATATCGATCGCCAAACGCGAGCCATCTGGGGACAGGGTGGGGTTTGCCATGATTCCTGGCTCGCCGACGTTCCCCAGCGGTTTACCCGATCGATCCATCCAGCTGAGTTCGGATTGTGCCGCACCAACGTTCGGGTTGTAGATCAGTGTTCCATTCTGTGCGATCGTGAACGCTGACCAGTACGTAGAGGGCTGGAACCCTACCTGATTCGCGATTACGCTCGCACTTCCTGAGATAGTGGCAGACGAAGGATTGAAAGGAATGCTGACCAGCTGTTGTTGCTCATCGGCATAAATCAACCTCTGAGCGTCGTAACCGAAGCTGGAATGGCAGAGGGCTACAAGTCTTTTCTCTTTGCGATCAAGTGAGCTGAAATAAATGCCACTGGAGCGATCGTCCCTGAGATTTGCGAAGTTGCCCGCCCAGAACAAGAAATGGTCGCCATCTGGAAGGAACAGTGGCCAGCGGTGCGACTGTTCTTCCTGAGCACGTATGCCTTGCGTGACCACAGCGAGTCCGCTACCGTCGGCGTTGATGCGTTGAATCGTACTTTGCGGGTCTGGGGCATAGATTATTACGCCCTTGCTTCCCCAGCTGCCACCGCGGCCCTCCAGCGCAGTCGCGAGTATCTGTGGGCTGCCTCCGGCCACGGCAATCTTCTGCAATTTCCCGTGCGCGAAAAAACCGACATAGCTCCCGTCCGGTGACCAGAAGGGATAGCTGGCTCCCTGGGTTCCCGGGAGCGGTGTCACGTTAGGAGAGCCTACGCGCTGAACGAAGAGCATCGGCATCGCGGAGCTTTCCTCGGGCGACACAACCACCAACATCGTGCCATCTTGCGAGAGCGCCATATGGCTGATGCTCATGTCCCCCGGAACGGATACGGCAAATTGCATCCGTGTCGTAGTCACCGGCCCGCGTGCATGGAACCAGGTCAAGCCTGCGACGACGGCGAGGGCCACGAAGAAAACCAGTAATGGCACAATCGCAATTCTTCGCGGGAGGGCGGCTGTGGCCCGCCCCGCCGCGCTGATTTCACTTCCAGAGAATGCACTCAGCGCAAACGAGAGATCTCGCGCCGACTGGAATCGCTCTTCTGGATTCTTTTCGAGACAGCGACGCACGATGCGTTCACAAATCGGAGAAATTGCTATTCCGGAAATCTCGGACACGTCCGGGGGATCATCTTTTAGAATTGCCGTCATAGTTTCCGCAGAAGTGTCCCGTCGGAACGCACGTCTCCCGGATAACATTTCATAGAGGATGGTGCCGAACGCGAAGATGTCAGTACGTGGGTCCGCGGCCTCGCCCCGCACCTGTTCGGGTGCCATGTAGCTGGCCGTCCCGAGCACCATACCCGCAGCGGTGTGAGAACTGGTCATCGTAGCGCCGTTTGCAGATTTCGCCGCAGAGGTCTGCGCCAGCTTCGCTAATCCAAAATCCAGTATCTTTATGCGTCCGTCTTTGGTGACAAAGATGTTCTCCGGCTTGAGATCGCGATGCACGATCGCTTTTTCATGGGCCGCGGCCAAACCCTGCGCGATCTGAACTCCATATTCGATCGCCTTGCGTTGCGGCAAGGGCGCACGGTCCAGCATCGCCCGCAACGTTTCACCCTCCAGAAGCTCGGAAACCAGAAAACGCGAGCCGTTCCGCTCGCCAATGTCGTGTATGGCCAGGATATTGGGATGATTCAATGCGGCTACAGCTCGAGCCTCCTGCTCAAACCGGCGCAGGCGGTCGTGGTCGCGAGCAAAGGTTTCGGGAAGAATCTTGAGGGCGACGTCGCGGCCCAATCGCGTGTCTTTCGCACGATAAACCTCGCCCATTCCCCCAGCGCCCAACGGCGATTGAATTTCGTACGGGCCGAGTTTTGTGCCAGAGGTGAGGGCCATTGCGGTGCGCGCAATTATAGCCCGAAACTATTTCTGAGAACGCAAGAGTGCTTTGAGCGGATCGTCCACAAACAAGAAACTGAGCATGGCCCCCTTTTGACTTCGGGATTCGCCCCCACGCGCCCATTAGGTCGACCTGCTGGTATGCCCTAGATTAGGGCAACTACGCCCGAGACACGCTGCAGCAGAGCCGTTCTATGTACCAGCCATCACGCTTGCGCCGTTTGACTCCAGTTCCAGTCGCGATACCGCTGCCGCAATTCCGACTTTAGCAGCTTGCCGACGGATGTGTGAGGTAACTCGTCGGCAAAAATGAAGGCATCGGGCACTTGCCATTTCGAGAAGCGTTCCAGAAGAAAGGTTCGTAAGGCTTCGGGGCTGACACTAGCTCCATCCTGGACGACAAGTATCGCAATCGGTCGCTCGACCCAACGCGGATGGGGCACTCCGATTACGGCCGCTTCCCGCACCGCCGGATGTGCAACTAACGCATTCTCTACGTCAACGGAGCTAATCCACTCGCCGCCGGATTTAACGAGGTCTTTGACCCGATCGGTGAGCCGAACGTAGCCCTCCTCGTCGACGGTGACGACATCACCGGTCCGGAACCAACCGTCTTCCGTCCAGCGCCCGGCTTGTTCCGGGCAATTGTAGTAGCTTTCGGCGATCCAAGGACCTCTGATCTCCAGCTCGCCCATGGACTTCCCATCCCAGGGAATCTCGGCGCCTTCATTCACGGCGCGCACCTGGACCAATGGCAGTGCGTATCCGTGTCGGCAATTGAAAGCATAGCCCTCGTCTGCGGACAAGGCCGGCATGTAGCTCTTGCGACGATTCAGAACTGCAAAGGGACTGGTCTCGGTCATGCCCCATCCATGAATGGTGCGCATGCCGTGTGCAGCGAGGCGCCGCATAAGTGCCTCCGAAGGCGCACTGCCGGCACAAATGAATCGCAGCCTTGGCGCGAATTTCCCAGGCTGGGGATCGGCTTCAAGTTTCTCGGCTACATCGGTCCAGACCGTGGGGACGCCTCCGCTGATGGTGACCTGCTCAGACGCCAACAATTCGATAATGCTATCCGCATCAACGTGCGATCCGGGAAGCACCAGCTTGGCTCCGAGCATCACCGCTGCGTGCGGGTATCCCCATGCATTGGCGTGAAACATGGGCTGCAGCGGCATCATGACATCGGATTGGCTAAGGCTAAGCCCGTCAGTAAGCGCTAGGATCAGGGAATGCAGCACGATGGAGCGGTGGGAGTACAGCACGCCCTTTGGCTTGCCCGTCGTGCCCGAGGTGTAAGCCATGGCGGCGGCGGCGCTCTCATCGATTCTCGGATACTCGAAGCGGCCTGACGCGCCTGCAAGGAATTCTTCATAGCTGGCGTAGTCTGCACACGCAGGTTCACCGTATGCAAATACGAGCACGCGCTTGATATTTACCTTGTTTCGAATCTTCTCAAACAACGGCAGTAAATCCTGATCCAGGATGAGGAACTGGTCCTCCGCGTGGTTAATGATGTAGGCAAGCTCGTCGGGATGAAGCCGGAAATTAAGTGTGTGCGCAATGCCGGCACAGCAAGGAATTCCGAAGTAGGCTTCAAGATGCGCGTAGTGGTTGCGCATGAGCGTGGCGACACGATCGCCTGGTTGAATTCCGGCACGCTGCAATTGCTCAGCAAGCGCGCGGGCGCGCCGATAGAAATCCCCGTATGTGTAGCGATGAAGCGAGTGGTCCGGGCGGCGGGAAACGATCTCCACCTTCGAAAAGAGTTTAGCCGTACGTTCCAGCAACACGGGCAAGGTAAGGAGAAAATCATCCATCATGGTGGACTTCATGCCAGCACCTCCCTCCCGGACGGGCGGGGATGTTAATAAAGATCGCTCTTGGCCGCAAGCTTTATCGGCGCGGACTTCGCGGCAGGGGCCTTCATTAAGCCTTGGCCGTATGGCAACATCAGGCCTATTTCATGAGACAACAAATGGCTGAACTGGGCGCCGCGAGCACCACTTCTCCTTGAAATGCCGCGCACACGGCATAGCAGTCAGTTTTCCATTTGGTCGGCAATTGCGAACTCAACTTCTGCATACCGTAATTCCGTACGCATGTCATAGCACGGCATACGAATGCCTACAGGTATTGGTGCTGTCTTAATGAAAAAATGCTGCTGCTTGAGGACGCAAAAGAATGTATGCAAACATCGCAAGCAGCAAGCTATGGACGATCAGTTCCTGAATTGGGTGGAAAGCGCTAAGTCAGCGCGCCCAGTTGCTGCCGCGGAGCATGAACACTCCACTGACGATTGCAGTGAAGCCGAGGAGCAACACCCACATCACATCAGATTGAAGCAGATGCTTTGCCTTGAGCTCAGAGGCATGATAGAGAATTCCAACTGCTCCCGCTGCCATGTACACATAACTGATGATGGTGACCGACAGTGGTCGCTTGTTCATAAGATTGGCTGCGTGCACAATTTCGCCGCTCTCGCCGACGAAGCACGGCTACTCGAGGATCTTTCCAACGAGCCACATAGGAACGCATCCAGGATGGCGCCCTGTAGCATACGCCTAATTGAGTGTGGACCAACCCTATCGAGGCTGCTTTAATATGCTCAACCGCTGCCGCATTCAAAGTGCTTGCAACGGGATGAGACCATCCACAAAGAGCTCGATACTGGGCTGGTCGTCACCCGTGGACGATGGGGAGCGCGTCCCGTGAGCCGCAAATGCCAGCAGCCCCCGATTGCTAAGCCCCGCTGCCTCTGCTAGTGTTGTAGGTTTTCTAATTACGATTTGAGGCGCGATCATGCCGGCCATTAAGTTTCGGGGTGTAGATTTCATCGAATTCGATTCGCTGCTCAGCGACGACGAGCGGCTGGTCCGCGACTCAACCCGCCAGTTCATTGAAGATAACCTCGTCCCGATCATCGAGGAATGCAACCGCGCCGGCCGCTTTCCCCGCGAATTGGTCAAGCCCATGGCCAATCTGGGCTATTTTGGCGCCAGCCTGAAAGATTACGGCTGCGCGGGCATGTCAAACGTGGAATACGGCCTGGTCATGCAGGAACTGGAGCGCGGCGACAGCGGAGTCCGCTCCTTCGTCAGCGTGCAATCCGCCCTCGTCATGTATCCGATCTACGCCTTCGGCAGCGAGGAGCAGAAGCAGAAATGGCTTCCCGCCCTGCAGAAAGGCGAAAAGCTCGGATGCTTCGGGCTGACCGAGCCTGATTTCGGCTCGAATCCTGGTGGCATGCGCACGCGCGCCCGCAAGGCCGGTAACGAATACGTTCTTAACGGTGAGAAGATGTGGATCACCTCCGGCACCATCGCCGACGTGGCGATCGTTTGGGCGAAAGTGGAGGACGAAAACGACAAGGTCCGCGGCTTTATCGTCGAAACCGATCGGCCGGGCTTCAAAGCCGACGACGTCCATGGTAAATGGTCGCTGCGTGCGTCCGTCACTTCCGGGCTTTCGTTGCAAGACGTGCGTGTGCCTGAATGCAACTTGCTCCCCAAAAGCAGCGGGCTGAAATCCCCGCTCATGTGCCTGAACCAGGCTCGCTATGGAATCGCCTGGGGCGGACTTGGCGCGGCCATGGCATGCTACGACTGCGCACTGCAGTATTCCCTTCTCCGCAAGCAGTTCCGGGACGAGCCCATCGCTTCCCATCAGCTCGTGCAGGAAAAGCTGGCCTGGATGATCACCGAAATTAGCAAGGGCCAGCTCCTCGTCCTGCAGGTGGGCCGCCTTAAGGACGCCGACAGGGTCCAGCATCAACATATATCCATGGCCAAGCGAAACAACGTCTGGATGGCGCTTGAATGCGCCCGCCTCGCTCGCGACATCCTGGGCGCCAACGGCATCGCCGATGACTATCCCATCATGCGTCATATGATGAACCTGGAGTCGGTCAAGACTTACGAAGGCACACACGACATCCACACGCTCATCATCGGCTCCTCGGTGACCGGGATTGACGCGTTTTAGACTGTTTCACCGCGGACTAACCGAGAATCAGGGAAAGCCGATTCCCGTTCGCCATGCCGATGCTCACAATCAGGCGTCTAGTGGTCTTAGTCCCTTGTGCTCGAAGGATTCCAGTACGGGACTTCAAATTTGCCATCCACCTGGAAGGTGATGAACGTCACCACAGCCATTACTGCACAGCCGTAAAATTATTAAGAGGACAGCCATGCGTATTTCGCGATTAGACAGATCCGAGGTCGACACCTCGACCGCCGAGATCTACGACGCCTACATGAAGGAGCGCGGCAACGTGCCGAGCATGTTTCGCACCGTCGCGCATCGCCCAGAGATCTTGAGAACCATGATTGCTCACTTTCGTGCCGTCATGAGCACCGGCGCGGTTTCGGCCAAGTTGAAGGAGTTGGTAATTGTCCGTACATCGCAAATCAATCGTTGCGAATATTGACTGGCTTCGCACACCGTCTTGGCAAGACGGCAGGGCTGGAGCGACGACCAGATCAACAACCTGGGCGATTTCGAAACCCGCGACGACTTCACAGCAGCTGAAAAAGCAGCCTTGCGGCTGGCTGAACGCATGACTGTTGATTCCCACACTGTCGACGACAATCTGTGGAACGAGCTGCGCAACCACTTTGACGAAGGCGAGATCATCGAGCTCGCCGCCGCCATCGGCTTGTTCAACTACTTCAACCGCTTCAACGATGCTCTCAAAATGGAGCCAACGAAGTAGCGCAAATCAGAAGGAACTGAGAACCGAGAACTGAGAACCAGAGTTGAATGCTCCGCGAATTTGCAACCGCCGCTGTCCTGGCAACGTGCTTCGCCTCCGCCGACTGCATTCCCTTCACCGACGCACCTCGTCATATCGGCGCCTCGAAGTGCATAAGCGGCAAAGTGCTGAAGGTCACGCGTCTTTCTTCGGGCGCAACTTTTCTCAACTTTTGCGACGACTATCGAACTTGCCCCTTTCAGGCGGTGGTGTTTCGCGGCGACCTGCGCCATGTTGGTGATGTACGCCAACTCGAAGGCCGTGTCATCGAGATCCAGGGAGACATCAAGGAATACGACGGCCGTCCCGAGATCATCCTGCGGGACGTGCGCCAGCTAAGGGGCGAAGCCGCCAAAATTCCTCCGCTGCCCAAAGACTACGACGTAGAGAAAAAAGGTCGTTTCAGTGCGGGACGTATGAAATATCCCAAGTCGGGTCACAAGGAAAAACGCCGCGGCCAGCAACCCCCGCCCATCCAGACCGAAGAGCCGGAACCCGAGTGACTCCCGCCCACGATTAGCGGCTCTCGCCGCAGCGAATGTTAGGATCGATAGCTGAATCTTTTTCGGACTAACAACCCTGCGCCGAGGACACCGATATGCTCTTTGACTTTGCCAGCTTACCCGCGAAGGAGCGCTACAAGCTTCTGCTTTCGACGGTTGTTCCGCGTCCAATCGCGTGGATTGTCTCCATCGGCGTCAACGGCCAGCTGAACGCTGCGCCGTTCTCTTTTTTTAACGCGTTCTCGGCTGAGCCGCCGGTAGTCGGAATCGGCATCGGCAGTCACGATCCCGGAAATCCCAAGGATACGCGCCGCAACATTCGGGATACCCGGCAGTTTGTTGTCAACCTGGTTTCTGAAGAGATGGCCGAAGCTATGAACGTCACGGCCATCGAGTTCGAGCCGGAAGCCAACGAGCTTTCGCAGGCAAAACTGGAAACGATTCCGTCGGTCCACATCAAGCCGCCGCGAATTGCAGGCGCTCCGGCCGCGATGGAATGCGAACTGATGCGGATCGTCGATCTAGGCGAGAACGGTCTGGTGCTGGGCCGCGTGCTGGCGATGCACGTACGCGAGGACTTCGTTCTCGACCCTGCTAAACACTATGTAGACACGCCCAAGATGAAAATCATTGGCCGCATGCACGGCGCGGGGTGGTACGCGCGCACCTCAGATCTCTTTCAGATGAACCGTATTCCGCGCCGCGATTGGCAACTCCGCTGACCTAGCACAGGGCCTGCCGCAGACCTGCCAACGACCTGTCGTCTCGAGCGGAGCCGAAGCAGCCATACGATCGTTCCGGCTCCACTCGGAAGATAATCGACAATTAACTTCAACACTGAAAACTGAGAACTAGTAACTGCGGTGCGGATGGGTTCCGCGGTGCACCTGCAACGACCTCCTCTGAGCAGAGGACTTTTGAGCCGAGGTTTTCGCCGCCCTGGAAGCAGACTCCCACCACATTTCATCCGTCGTAAAGGCATCGTACAGGGTGTTAGTGGTCAGCCTGGTCAGCCCAGCGCCATCCACTATCTTGGTGCCATCCATTTTCGTACTGTACATGTCATAAGCTCCCGCATTTTCAGGAGCTGTGTCCATATCAGAGCTGAAAACAACCTTGTCTCCAACGATTAAGGGATCGAGATTGTAGACTCCGGTGGAGTTTGTCACTAAAGGAATCACAGCTTTGGTTTCCAGGTTGATCGAGTAGATCGACTGTTGGCAGACATCGGGATTGGGCAGGTCGCAGTGCCGGGAGAACACAACCTGTTTCCCGTCCGCCGTAAACGATGGGTTCTCATCCCAATAGAAGGTGCTGCCAGCATAGGGGCAGCTCTCATTAGGGCCACCTGTGAGTTGTTGAACATTGCTGCCATCACTGTTCATGATGGCGATTCCCTCGTAGTAATCCTGACCAATCGAGCGCTCCATGTAGGCAGCGATCTTGGTACCATCCGGAGAGACGGTGGGGTGAGACACATAGGCATCATTGCTGCAGCGTGGGTTCGGGTAAACGGGCGCTTGGTTTGAGCCATCTGCATTCATCGTCCAAATCTCGGGCCCGCATGTCTCCGAACCCTCATACAGGTAGATGACCTTTTTTCCATCCGGCGTGAATTGTGCTTTCCAGGAATACTGTCCGGCGTTCGTGTTGTTGGTCAGTTGAGTGATCTTGCCGGTAGTTACATCGCCTACAGAGATGTTCTCCAGCGAATAATCCTCTGCGAGAATGCTGGCCACACCTTTAGTGCCATCCGGCGACAGGAAAATGTCGTCTATGGCAGAGCTGATGGGCTTTCCTGTTCCCGAATCAATGAGGTTGTTGGCGCTGAATTTCGTGTCGGCTCCGAATGCGCCCACGATTGGAGTCATGGAAAACGGCAGCGCATCTCCGGGTTTGTAGTCTTGAATGAACAGGAAAGGCGCGGCGATGGCCACTGCCGCGCTGGCCGACTTGCTGGAATCCGCAACGCTGGTTGCGACCACGTGGTAAGTTCCATTCACGATGGGCGCCTTATACAGCCCGGCGCTGATCGTTCCTCCGTTTGTTTCCGTAACCGACCAGGTGACAGCGGTATTGCTGGTGCCGGTTACGGTCGCGGTGAATTGCGTTGTCTGATTGATGACGCTGGAGGTTGTGCTCGGAGTAATAGCTACTTTGATCTGGGAAGGAGGTGTCGGCGTTGGCGTTGACGGGCTGCTGGTGCCGCAACCCGGCAACAGGCTAGCGCACAGAGCCAACAGAGCTAAAGGAATTAACAGCTTGTGCGAGAGCATGATCGTGTTACCTACCTTTCAAAGTATGAGAGACAAAAACTATTTAGTGACTGAACAATCTCTGCAGAGAGTTCGAGGGGGAAAGAGGGCTCGCCAGCTATTTAACGCTCAAGCCGGGAGCGGTGGCGCAGATTTCTCGCTTGGCATCATAGATGACACTTCCCGATTTAGGACTCATTTTCGCGATTCCGAAAATGGAACGCTTGCCGAGTCCCAGTCTGGAACCTCATCGCCCTCTGAGCACCAGCTATTTGTTACGAAAACTATCGGAGTGGACCACTGTTTGCAGAGCTTGCCGCCATCATTGAGAGATATCAGTGCGCCCGGGCGAGGTTGTTCGTCACCACCGCAGCTTCAGCGCCTATGGCCAGATGCAGTGCGAAGCGCTCCAGCTTGTGATGGCCGGTTCGATGAAACATGTAAGAGAGTCCAAGCGCGCTGCCACATCCCAGCGCCGAAGCGCCGAGCTGGCCGGCCCAACCGCGATTGACCAGTGGACGTGCGAATGGGTTCAGCTCTTGAGCATGGTTGGCGAGATTCCGCTGGGTGCTGATGCCATCTGCGGCGAGCAGGCTCGCGAAAACCAGAATCGATACCTTATTGTGCCGGTCCAGATACTCGTGCGGCGCCTCGGGCAAAACTTGAACCGTCGTCGCGAGCGGCGCAACATCAGGCGAAGTGCCTGAATTACGGTCAGCTGCGAAAGCAACGCCACATAACACAATAAGACTGACGAGAGCTGGTTTGTGCAGAAAGGAGAGGCGGGAATGAATCAATTGTGCACCGCTGAGCAAAACTACCTCGGCAGGTGCGCGGTGCTGAAGATCACGGAGGAATTAGCCCCGTGGTGCAAAATTCCTGGGATGGAGTGCGGGATGCGCATGGAGAGAAGTCAGTAGCAGCAAAAAAGCGGGGGCGCCCAACCGAGAAGTGAGAACAAAGAAGTTTTATTTCAGGCCAAGAACCACGACCGAAAAACCAAAGAGGAACCCTCGGCATAGCCTCAGGGTTGGGGGGCACCTTAACTGAGAACCGAGAACTGAGAACGAAAAACCAGAAACGACGAACCACGAACGATCTCAGATGTCGTAATACAGCATGAACTCGTGCGGATGCGGCCGCAGGCGCACCGCGTCCACTTCTTTCGTGCGTTTGTAATCGATGTAGGTCGCGATCAGCTCTTCGGTGAAGACATCGCCCTTGAGCAGGAACTGATGATCGTTTTCGAGCGCGTCCAGCGCGGCTTCGAGTGAGCCCGGCATGGACGGGACCTTCCCCAGTTCTTCAGGGCCAAGATCGTAGATGTCTTTGTCCAGCGGCTGGCCGGGATCGAGCTTATTCTCGACACCGTCAATGCCGGCCATCATCATCGCGGCGAACGCCATGTAGGGATTGCAACTTGGGTCGGGTGGGCGGAACTCGACGCGTTTTGCCTTCGGCGACGCCGAATACATGGGGATGCGGCAGGCCGCCGAGCGATTACGGCGTGAATATGCCAGGTTCACCGGAGCTTCGAAGCCGGGCACAAGGCGCTTATAGGAATTGGTCGTCGGGGCGATTAGCGCCGACAGCGCTGGCCCGTGCTTAATCAGGCCTCCGATATACCACAGCGCCAGCGGCGAGAGTCCAGCGTACTCGTCGCCGGCAAAGAGCGGCTTTGCGCCCTTCCACAGCGACTGGTGAGTGTGCATGCCGCTGCCGTTGTCCTGAAAGATGGGTTTGGGCATGAAGGTAACGGTCTTGCCGTACTGGTTCGCAACGTTCTTAACAATGTACTTGTAGAGCATCATGTGGTCGGCGGAGCGGACCAGCGAATCGAATTTCAGATCGATTTCGGTCTGGCCTCCGGTGGCGACCTCGTGATGGTGGCACTCGACCTCCAGCCCGCAACTCTGCATGGTCATGACCATTTCGGAGCGCAGGTCCTGGTAGTGGTCCGTCGGCGGCACCGGGAAGTAGCCTTCCTTGTAGCGCGGGCGGTAGCCGAGATTGTTCTCCTCCCGGCCGGAGTTCCAGCGGCCCTCCTCGGCGTCGATGAAGTAGAAACCGTGCTGCTCGCGCTGGTCGAAGCGAACATTGTCGAAGATGAAGAACTCGGCTTCGGCGCCGAAGTAGGCGGTATCGGCCACTCCGGTGGAACCGAGGTACAGCTCGGCCTTGCGCGCGATGTACCGCGGATCGCGATCGTATCGCTGTTTCGTGACCGGATCGATGACGTCGGCAACCATCACGGCCGTGGCAATCTCGGTGAATGGATCGATCATGTAGGTGGCCGGATCGGGGATGAGCAGCATGTCGCTTTCGTGAATGGCCGCCCAGCCGCGGATCGAAGAGCCATCCATGCCGAACCCCTCCTCGAACGAGTCTTCATTCAGCTGCGAAATGGGGTAGGACACATGGTGCCAAAGTCCGGGAAGATCGGTGAACCGTAGGTCCAGGAGCTTGACGTTATTTTTCTTGACGGATTCAAGAACCGACTTGGGATCAGACATTAATGATTCCTCTAGGGTGTACCCCAGCAGGCAGCATATTGCCCGGCTTGGAAAGCCTGGAAATCGATAGTTCTTATCGCCCATATAAGACAGGTTTATTGGCGAAAGTGACGGTAAGATGTGTAGCATTTAAGCGAGCTGCAGGTCCGCAAAAACGGGCACCCGGTGCAGGAAACGCAACGTCGCTCGACTCCGCTTGGCTCCGCCCGCAATGCACGCAGTTCTGGCTAGGAGCTAACGGCTAAGGGCTAACAGCTTTTATGGACTTCGATCAGATCGAAACCTTTTTGGAGGTTGCGCGGTTGTCGTCGTTCTCGCGGGCGGCAGAGAAGCGCTTTCGCACGCAGCCGGCGATTTCGTCGCAGATTCGCGCGCTTGAGGAGGAGGTCGGGGCACGGCTGCTGGACCGCTCTGGCGGCAAAGTTTCGCTGACCGCTCCCGGCAAGATCTTCCAGAAATGGGCAGAAGAAACGCTGGAGTCGCGCAAGGCGGTGGTCACGGCGATTGCGGAAGCGGAGCGGGTACCGCGGGGTGAGATCGTGGTTGGGGCGAATGAGGGCACCTGCCTGCACGTTTTGCCGGAGGTTTTTGCCGAGTTCAAGAAGCAGTATCCAACTGTCGCGGTGAGTATCAAGCGCGCCGACTATGCGCGAATTCTGGAGAATGTCATCGACAATTCGGTCGATTTCGGCGTCGTTTCCCTGCCCGTCACTGACAACCGGCTTAGCGTGGTTCTGATCCATCGGGATGAGCTAGTGCTGATCGTGCCGCCGCAGCATTTGCTCGCGCGCATGCGAACTGCCAACCTGGCGGACGCCGTGAAGTTCCCTCTGCTGATGCCGAAAGCGGGGCATACACGAGACGCTCTGGAGAATCTGTTTTACGAGCGCAAGCTGAAGCCGCATTACTCAATGGAGCTGGATTCCAGCGAGCTGCTGAAACGCTTTGTGGCTGCCGATGTGGGAGTCGGGTTCATTGCCCGTTCCAATGCTCTGGAGGATGTCAAAGCAGGCGTGCTGGCCACGATCGAAATCTCTGACGTGCAGATTCGCCGGGACCTCGCCCTCGTGTTCCGCAAGGACAAAGCTCTGAGCCGGGCTGCCCTGGCCTTCATTGACATTGCTGTCAAGCAGAAACCAGCGCACAAGGCCGCTCCCGCCAAGTCGTGAGTCCCCAATCAGGTACAGCCATCGAGGGACATGAAACTTTCCCGCTGGTGGCGACTCTATAATGTAGCGATCCTGCTATCTGGGATGGCACCTCTTGCGTCTATACGCAGAAATTTAGCTTTTGTAATTCAAGGAGAAAATTGATGAGAGCTTCGAAATTGGGCATAGCGCTGGCGGGCTTGATCATGCTGACTTTTCTGAGCTTGACCCCGGCATTTGCCGGGCCTAAGAAGGACAAAGGATCGGAAAAGCAGACCTTCACCGGTGTTGTGACGGATGCCATGTGTGGCGCCAAGCACATGATGGCGGGCGATCCGAAGGGCTGCCTGCAGGCTTGCGTGAAACAAGGCTCAAAGTATGCCCTGGTTGTAGGCGACAAGGTCTACACGCTTGAGACCAGCGACAAGGCCGCTCTGAGCGAACTGGAGAAGCTGGGTGGGGAGAAAGCTACCGTGAGCGGCACTCTGAACGGCAGCACCATCGAGGTGAGTTCGGTTTCCGGCGCATAGACTGTGGAAGGTGTCGAGTGGCGGGGCGGGAGCTTTGCGGCTTCCGCCATTTTTTTTCGCGCTGCTGAAGATTTCACATTGTCTTCATATTTCCTTATGTTAGATTCGCTCTTTCATCCCAGAAAAAGCGGAGGAACTCTGAATTGTCCAAGGACATGGTCCCCAAGCGGGTGTTCTTCACCAAGGGGGTCGGAAAACATCGTGAGCGGCTCACCTCATTCGAGCTGGCATTGCGCGACGCCGGTATCGCCGCCCAAAACCTGGTACGCGTCTCTTCCATCTTTCCGCCAAATTGCAAGCTGATTGCCCGTTCGCAGGGATTGAAGTATCTGCACCCGGGCGAAGTGGCTTTTGCAGTGGTTGCGGAGAATTCTACCCGCGAGCCACACCGGCTCTTGGCCGCTTCGATTGGCGTGGCCATCCCCGCTGACCGGAACACTTATGGATATCTGAGCGAGCATCACTCGTTTGGAGAAACCGAAGATGCGGCCGGAGATTACGCCGAGGAACTTGCCGCCGAAATGCTGGCCACGACCTTGAATGTCGAGTTCGATCCAGACCGGTCCTGGGACGAGAAGAAGCAGATTTACCGGCTGTCGAATAAGATCGTGCGCACGGCAAACGTTACCCAATCGGCGGTTGGAGATAAGCGCGCTCTGTGGACAACCGTGATCGCGGCGGCGATCTTCATCTTCGATTAGGAGAGTCAACACAACGACACCACTCGCAAATTTATGGGTACTGAATCCAACAAGCAAGTTGTGCGCCGGTTCTTTGATGACCTGTGGAATAAGCGAAAACTGGAGATTGCCGAAGAACTGTTTGCGCCAGACTGCGTCACCCATCAGTTACGCTCAGGTGAGCCCACCACAACAGCTCCGCGTTCCGCAGAAGATATACGAGAGCACGTGAGCGGGTGGTTCTCCGCTTTTCCTGACCTCGAAATCAAGATCGAGAACATGCTGGCCGAAGGCGATCTCGTGTTCACTAACACAGTCCTGGCGGGTACGCATCTCGGCGCCTGGGCTGGAGTACCTCCAACGGGCAAGCGGGCCGAAGTACGGTTTATGGTCGTCCATCGCGTAGTGGGCGGTAAAATTCGTGAAGACTGGGTACTAGTGGAAACGCTGGGATTCCTGCAGCAGTTGGGTGTGGCTCCCCCGACTCCCGAGATGCTGGCCAAAGCTGCGCAAAAGTAAATCACATCGCTGAATTTGGCCGGCAGCTCTCAGTTCAGGCTATTGGCTCTTAGCTGGCGATTGGGTTACCACGCGCCGCAGAACGATCCGGATCGGTTCGGCCGCATCTTCCCCGTCGGCAGTCACGGAAGCTGGCGCCTCTACGACCTGAAAAGTTCCAGGCGCAATGAACTCCTCGAACGCAATTTGAAGCGCAAATGGCCCTCGCTTGCTCTCGCGCACGGTAAACTGCCCTGAATTGTCAGAATATGCAACCTGATTGCCGATATGGACCGCGACCCCTTCAATGGGATTATCTGACGCATCTACGACGACGCCCTTCACCGCAAATTTCGGGAAACGATAATTCACCGCCTCCTCGCCGTATCCGCCGCCACCCGCGAACCGGTACAGGAATGTGCTCAGACCGAACGTGTAATGGCTTTTCCCCAACGGGTCCACGTAGGAAGCCGCATTAACTTGCAGGTTTCGCACCAGGTTAATGCGAGCATTGAATCCCATCACTTGCTGGAACGGATTCTTGGGCCTGAGTGGCACATACACCGTTTGATGGTTCACCATAACATTGAAGCGGTTGGTCAGAATCTCGCCGCCTGTCGAGAAACTGGTCTGGCCATTGGAGTTGGTTACGTCCTCCGTAATAGTGAGCTTCTGGGTAATAATCGTGCGCACCGAACCCGTGAAGGTGTTGAACCCACCGCCAGTGCTGGGGCGGCTCTGAAAGAAATTCCCGTTTACGGTGACTCGCTGTGTCACAGGGCGAGTGACATAAAAATTCGTGCCGACTGTGCTCTGGTTCTGAAATTTTGAATCGAAGAGGCCCCCGCCAAAACTGAACTTCGAGACGTTGAACCCGGAATAGATTTCATTCACGGATGCGCGCATCAAGGGCTGATCGCGGAAGGGCGGCTGCAGAATGTTCTCATGTCCACCCGTTATGTTGAACAGTTTCGATGGACGATAAGTGACATTGAAATTGCCTTTCTCCAGCTCTGAAGTTGGCAAGGCGGGAACCTGAATGCGCTGAAACTGGTCGCCGGCCGCTATGTAAGAGGCGCGCGCGCTGATCGTCTCCCGTTCAAGACTCAAGCTCGCCGCCGTATAGCGCTGCCCCGCCCCGATCCCTCCCGCAACTGCCGCCTTCAGCCCATTTAAGGGCGACCATTCCAGGGCCTGGATGGATGTCTGCCGGGAAGAAACCAGATTTCGAGAAACCAGCCGGAAATCGGAATTCAACTTACGATCGAAGTAAAAACCGGTGAGCGGCTTGTCCGTTCTGGACGCTATGAAGAAAGGTGTTGAGAAGCCCTGGGATGTTGCGCCCCCCAGCAGCATGAAGTGGTCCCTCTCAGTGGACCAGCGCAAACTCGCGCCACGGGCGAGGAAGTAGTGGGTTGTCCCAAAAACGTCTGTGGGCAGGTCGAAGTTGAGTGAGTCGTCTCCTATAGTAAGTGTGTCTTTATGGATTTTGGTGCGAAATTGCGCCCCAAACTGGAAATTGCCGTCCAGCATGCCCAGGCCGACTTCACTGCTGTAGTTGGGCGCAATCATATCGACGGAAGCGCCCGACGCCCCAAACAGAGTCGAAGTCCCGCCTTGGACTTTGAATACCTGCGCTCGAAGTGGCGCAAGAATGCCCAGAAGAAAGGCCGTTAACGCGAATCCTCTGGACCGGGTGAACATAAAGATCGGCCTACGGCCCGCCGCTGACGGCGTTCTCTACTTTGAATTTGTCGAAATCTAAAAGGATCTTTTCAGGGACGGTCCCGCTGCTCCAGCTGTACTCCATGCGCCGGCGGCTCTGGGGAAAAACTGGAAAACCGGGCACTTCCTGCTTTTGTCTCGGGGCTTCAATCCAACTGCCCACTACCCGCCCGAAATTCGGACCCGTGTTCTCCACCTCCAAGACTACTTTCTTGGAATCAGGATCGTATTGGGCGATATTGATGTGCACGTCGGATTTTTCCAGGCCGTCTTTGGGCAGCAGGTACACGGTGTGCGGCAGCTCCAGCCGGACGGCCATACCCTGCTGTGTGCGGAAAGCAAAGCCGGAGAAGGTTGCGTAGATCACGAACCAGGCTGGCGCTTTCTCCGTGCTGGCCTCATAGAACAGGTAATAGCTCTGTTGTGGCGGGATACGGAAGCTGGTCGCCGAAAGCTTGAGGTGGATGTTGCTATCGAGCGGCCGGTACGACATCTCCCCGGTCTCGGAGACGGTGAAGCTTTGGGCCTGGACGACCACATTGAGCGGCGTCAAAGAGTCGTTGACGTATTCCACCCGGCCTTTTGCAGGATTTCTTAACTCATTGATCAACGGGCGCACTGTTTGGGCGCTGAGAACTCCGCCGTTGAGAAAAAACAAAAATGCCAAAGCGATCGTGGAATCGACGATCCGACGGCCGAGGGAGAACTTAGATTTGTCTGCCAAAACGCACTTCCAAATTCAGATCAATTGATTTGTGCTCGAATCCACAGAACCCCGGTGTAGGTGTTCGCCGGAAGCTGTGGCAACGTGCTCAGATTTATGTTGAACAGCATGTTGTCTGTTTTCGAGCCACTCTTGTTTAATCCAGTGATTTTGGTCGTCGACAATGGCAGGCCCGCGCCGGCTGCTCCAAACGGAACTGAATTGTTGACTGGCGTGAAGGCGCCGCCATTGTCTGAGATTTCGAAGTCAGACGACGCGATATTGTCGCCCGCTCCATCGGTGAGAGCTGCTGGCGCGCTGTTGAAATACGCGTACACCGTAAGATTGCGTCCAGGCTTGGAGACCCACGCGGTGGTCGCGGTTATACCCGTGCTTCCAGGGTTCGAAGCGCTCCCTGCTGTCAGCGCGAAATTTACTGAGTTTCCAGAGAGCGTAAGCGAGATTGATTCCTGCAGCGTAGCGTTTATGTTGATGGCTTGCGCTCCACTATTCAGCACCTGGGCCGATGCTGAGGTTGCGGCCGAAATCGCCAGCAGAACAACTGCTGCCAGCCGCCCGAGTTGTGAAGAGCGCATTGTCATCGGAGTACCGGTCAAGAAGCCTGCGTCCTAGGGGCGACCGGCAAGACAGCTGCCGGTCGCGCTCCGGGGCGTTGCAGTAACACAATTACGGAGTGGCCTGAGCCTGGATGTTCAGAACGCCCGTATAGGTGGCGGCAGGCAGCTGCGGCAAGGTTCCGCTGCTCAGGTTGATGTTGAACGCCATAGTGTCAGCGACAGTTGAATTCTTGTTTGTTCCGGTGATCGCAATGTTTTCTAATTGCAAGCCAGCCAATGCGGCGCCGAAAGGAACAGTATTCACCAAGGTAGCTGCGGCGCCGCCGTTGTCCGCAATCGAGAAAGCGGAAGACGGGATGTTATCGCCCGCGCCATCAGTTAAGGCGGCAGCAGCGCTGCCAAAATAGGCATAAACGCCCACCGCGGTGCGGCCCGGTTTCAGCACCCATTTGGTGGTGGCAGTGATGGTCGCAGCGCCAGGATTCGAAGCGGCGCCTGCCGTCAGCGGGATGCTCACCGAGTTCGCTGAAAGCGACAGCGTCAAGCTCTCGGCCAGAGTGGCGTTAATGTTGATAGCCTGCGCACCCGAGTTCAGTGCCTGGCCGGCGGCTAGACTGCTCATTCCGACTGCAACGAGAGTGACAAGTGTCACTGCGAGTAGATTCTTTTTCATCGACTTCATTTCTAGTTGGCCCCCCAATTTGGTCCGCGTTCCGAAGCGGGAACTGGTGCGATTATTGGGTACAACTCAGACAAGCACAACGGTACGCGGGTAATTCGGACATTGTCCTTTGGTAATGAAAACAAGGAGTTGCAGGAAGCACGTCCCGAATCAGCAACTTACGTGTGAACTGATATCGGCGGGACCTTCGCTTAGAATTTTTGCTGGCGGCGAACCTGAATCAGCCGGCGGCCTGGCTGGCGAAGCACTCTCCTGTCATGCTGCTATTCCCGCAGCTAGCTACTGGCTGGCTGGCGTTGCCTGAGGACAGTCCTTCTGTAATTGCGGCACAGGAGTCGTTGAGCCCAAATTTCGCAATAAATTGCGCAACAAATCTATCGTTGTGCCTCATTTGCCGCGGCGGCCCCACTTTAAGGGCATTTTGCGGCAAGAGCGTTTGGCACGATATGTGCCCAAGAAAATGCTTTATGCTTTGCGAAATTGCTGGAATAATGTAGATCAAATAGCTGGCCCCCTCTCCCCCCGGTTTCAAGCACGCGTCGGGTTGCTGGCAATTCCCAGGGAGTTGGACATCATCCACATGCAGTCCTTTTCTTTTGCCTCGTATTCTCAGGAAAACAAAGCCACGAATCGCATTGCCGCCCGTACCCTATCAGGGTTCGGCGTCTGGCTGGCTGTCGGCCTGGCAGCCATACTGTTGTTTCCGGGTACCCTTTTGGCGCAGACTCCGGTAACGACCTGGCATTACGACAACGCTAGGACGAGCGCCAACACCACGGAGACCCTCCTCACTCCCGCCAACGTGAAGTTTGCGAACTTCGGAAAGCTGTTCAGCGATCCGGTGGATGGCATCGTGGTCGGCCACCCGCTTTACCTTCCGCAAGTGAGTATTCCTGGACAAGGAATTCACAACGTTCTATACGTGGCCACGTTGCACGACAGTGTTTACGCCTTCGATGCAGACGCGCCTGGAGCGCCGCTGTGGACGACCAGCATTCTCGCCTACAGTCCCCCTGGGGCGACCCCGGTTCCGGCGAGTGTCAAGCAGAGTGCGACTACTACCGGCTGGAGTGAGGTGGGTATCGTGTCAACGCCGGTAATCGATCCCCCCACGGCAATCGATCCTGCCGCGGGAACTCTCTACCTGGTCGCTGAAACTTATGAGAACAGCAAGGTCGTCCACCGTCTTCATGCGCTCGATGTCACGACTGGGCTGGAGAAATTGGGTGGGCCAACGACGATTACTGCCAGTTACACACTAAATGGCGTCACCTCAACCATGCCCGATCTGTTTGAAATGAACCGCCCCGGGCTGCTGCTGGACCACGGTCACATTTATATCGCCTGGGGATCCAACTGTTGCAACGGATACAGTCAGGGCTGGGTGCTCGCCTACAATGCGCAGACCTTGCAGCAAGAGGGGGCATTCGATGCTGAGCCAGGAAAGGCCTTGGCCTCGATCTGGCAAACCGGCGCGGGCATCTCAGCTGACAGTGCCGGGAACGTTTACGCGGAAACCAGCGAGGGGTTCTACGCTGCGGGGACGAATCTATCAACCAGTGTACTCAAGCTAACTCTCCAACAAACTCAAACCGGCAGTAGTTTGACACTGGCCGACTGGTTCACGCCTTTCAACCATCAATATCTCAGCTCCAACGACTTGGACATGGCAGAGGGCGTTCTAATCCTGCCCGATAATCAGCCAGGACCTAATCCCAACGAGGCCATCGCCGTAGGAAAACAGGGAACTGTTTACGTGTTGAACCGCGACAGCATGGGCCATCTGTGTGCGGCTTGCACGAGTACCACCGGTGACACCCAAATCATTCAAGAGCTGCGAAACGCAGTTGGCTTCGAGAGCGGCACGCCCGTGTTTTGGAACAACACGGTCTATTTTGACGGCCAGAGCTCACCGGTGCTTGCCTATTCCCTCAGCAATGGCCAGCTGGTCCTTCCTCCCGTAGCCCAATCCATGAAGATTGGCGGGGGCGGCAACGCGCTCATCACTGCAAGCGGGAACAGCAACGGCATTCTGTGGATGATTAACGGAAAGAGCATGATGGCGATGGACGCCCAGTCCCTGAAAGTGTTGTACACGACCGTTCAGGCGCCCAATGGCCGCGATACCCCGCCGCCCTTAGCTCATTTCGCCACGCCCATTGCAGCTGACGGCAGGGTCTTTCTTGGGACGCAGAATAGCGTTGTCGTATACGGACTCTTCCCGGATCTAGCCGTGGCAGCCGGCAACCAGCAATCAGCAATGGTTACTCAGTCTGTAAACGTGGAGGTTCAGGCGATCGATCCGTATACGCAGAACCCGATTCCGGGGATTACCGTCACCTTCAGCGACGGAGGCAAAGGGGGAAGTTTCTCCAGCTCGACCGTAGTTACCGACAGTTCGGGCATGGCGCCGACTTCGTACACGTTTCCGACCAAATCGGGTACATACACCCTGACTGGAACAGCGCCTGGGTTCGCGCCGGCGACCTTCACGGAAACCGCCCTTCCGGGTCCGGCGAAGATGCTCGTGGGCTGGAGCGGTACTGGTCAATCAGCTCCGGTTGCGACCGCTTTGAAATCCGCAATCGTCACCAAAGCCAGCGACGCCTTCAGTAATGGCGTGCCCGGTGTTGTGGTGACGTATTCGGACAATTTGATCGGGGGAAGCTTTTCTGGAAATCCGGTGACGACAACCAGCACGGGCTTTGCGTCGGTGAACTACACCAATCCAACAGTCGCCGGAAAACATAAGATTGTCGCGAGTGCGACCGGGTTGACAAGCGTGACATTCTTGGAAACTGCAACCGCCGGTGCACCCGCTGCCATTGCTACCGTTTCTGGGAATAACCAAGCGGCCGCACCGAGCACGACGTTGTCGCAGCCACTGGTCGTCAAAGTTACTGATCAGTATGGGAATACCGTTCCGAATGCAGCCGTAACATTCGACGATGGCGGCGCCGGAGGAAGCTTTTCCGCAAATCCGGTCTCTACCGCCTCCAACGGAACCGCGAGCGTAAACTACACCACTCCGCCGGCCACCGGAACGGTAACGATTAATGCTACCGTCTCCGGGGTGTCAGGAGCTGCCGCATTCACAGTTACGGTGCAGTAGAGTCGACGGACAACTCAAGTAATCAGGCGCCGATAACAGCAAGCGAAAACTGCGGCCAGGCCCGAGAGAAACAGGATTGAGCTCTGTAGTTCTGGCACGGCAACCAGCACCAAGGGTACTGACTGGCCGGGCTCCAGGTGTTTGTGGCCACCCAGCGGACGCAAGACAAAGGTCGCGTCGGATCGAGTCGTAAACAGCTCGCCATTCGCGAGCCGAAACGTCACGAAATTTCCATTTGCCGACAGTTGCAATTGGAGGCTGATGGAAGGACACGGGCAGCCTGGCAGACCCAGCCCTGGTCCACCTGCAAACAAAATCGCAACCGGAGTTGTTAACAAACCCGTCTGTTGAGTGATTCCCTTTTCCATCAGAAAAACGTTGGCCAGCACCAAGGGAGCGGCAGTCACCCCTGTCGTGTTTAGCGTGACCTTGAACGCGCTCATTCCTTGTGCATTGGTGCCGAGGTATTGCAGCTGTCCAATCGTGATGCTATTGGCTCGGGCAGTGACGGGAGCTAGAAAAGCGACAAAGAGAAGCGCGACGAAGCTTCGCATACTCACTCCTGCGAGGGGACGGCCGCTGGGGCCAAAGTTGCCCAACTTCCCGGCTGCGGCTACATCGCAGCTTAATGCAGTCAGAAGCAATCAACAACTGAGGATTTCGCTTCCGCAGCGGAATAGTTCATACGTCCTCCATTGGGTAAATACCCTTACGAACGGTTGCAGGCCATAGGTCGAACGCTGTAGGAACTCGTGCCCTCCGTACCCACGAAGACGGAAGCACCCTCGTCCGCCCGTCAGGCAACTGCAGTCTCGAAAGGAGTAATAGCCGGTGCGCCGCGGTCATACTGGACGGACCTGTTTATCCCGCTTGCACATGTCCTTCCGAGACCTGCCCAGAAAGAGCTTCTACGTAGAGAATGCCCTTGTGGCTGCGCTTCCCCCGCTTGCCTGCACAGCCTGACCGCAAACGAGATCACGTCAGGACTCGGGGGTTGCGCCGCCAAATTCCCCCGCAGCGCTGATCGGGGCGCTGAAAAAGGTCGTGCACGTGAGGAGCTACTGTTTTAGCCGATATGCTCTGTTCGGGTTGGTTCTTTGCCTGCTGGTTTTCTTTGCCTGGCCTCCTCTAGGGCTGGCGCAGACGTCAATAACTGTCGGAATGTCCCCAGCGCCGCTCAATATTGGAAATGTTTCCGTTGGCACGAACGTTTCCGCCACCGAACAAGTTAACAATCGAAGCAATGTTGCGATCGTGATCTTCGCGGTGAGTGTGGTAGGCACCGGGTTCACCGGAAAAGTCCCTACTCTGCCTGTAACCGTGAGTCCGGGCGGAGGCTTTCCGTACCTGATTTCCTTCGCTCCTCAAGCTGTTGGCCAAGTCATTGGGAGGTCGACAGTTCGATTTAAGTGGCGAGACACCAGTTGGCATTGGAGTTCCAGAACAGTCACACTGTACGGCACCGGCACCACAGGGAGCGCCGGCGTCTTATCTCCTAATCCGAATTCCATCAATTTCGGCTCTGTTCAGGCCGGAAGCAGCACGACTGTGACACAAGCATTGGTGAATACCGGAACTGCTGCCCTCACAATTTCGCAGGTTAGCGCATCAGGAACGGGTTTCAGCCTCACAGGCATCAACCCTCCGATGACCATCAGCCCTGGGCAAAGCGCAAGCTTCTCGGTGCGTTTCTCGCCACTCACCGGGGGAAGTTACAGTGGCAGCATTGCGGTTGCGTCGAATGCCTCTAACTCCAGTGTGTCGATACCCCTGAGCGGAAGCTCTTCTCTACCCGGACAATTGAGCATCACTCCTTCGAGCGTCAATTTCGGCAGTGTTGTCGTAGGAAGCAGCCAAAAGCAGTCCGTCGCGCTCGCTGCGACTGGAGGAGCCGTGACGGTCTCTGCCGCTGGCATAAACAACCCAGCCTTTTCCGTAAGCGGGTTGTCTTTGCCGCTGACTATACCTGCGGGAACGAGTAGCACCCTCACCCTCGTTTTCAGTCCGCAGTCGTCAGGCACGATAAACGGCAATCTAAGCCTGACGAGTACGGCGACGAACTCGCCGGCCACGGGCGCGATGACGGGTGTTGGTACAACACCCACACCGCACAGCGTCACACTGACCTGGGCCCCGAGCACATCCACCGGGATTATCGGATATAACGTGTACCGGTCCGGCGTATCTGGCGGCCCGTATGTCCAGATCAATACGGCGCTGAAAACGACCGCGACCGATGTTGACAGCACCGTGGTTGCGGGGCAGACCTATTTCTATGTCGTAACGGCTGTCAATTCCAACTCGCAGGAGAGCACCTTCTCGAATCAGGTAAAGGCGGTTATTCCGTACCCATAAGCGAAGGCCTATCCGACGAAGTGAGGCGGTGAGAGGAGAAGCTCCTCACCGCCTTTTTTCCCTCTTTATTGATCCACGAGAATTTCTGCAGTTCTAAATTGTTCGCAGTAACCCGTTACTTTTTCCGTCTGGGTCATACCCCAAGAAACCGAAGTTGCTAAGACCCGTGCTTCCAATAGCATTCCGTGCACGTTTAACGTAACCGATTACCAAACATGGTGCATTACGCGAGTCGTACAGCCTGATCCTTGCGAGGTATGTACCTTCGAGCCCTAGAGCTTCTCGACTGCTGGCCCAGATAATACCCAGCATGAAGCGCACAGAACGATCCTTCCCTACCCGGCAATACGCTTTGGGTGTTCTGGTTGCAATGTCGGTAACCCTGGCAACGGGTTGTGGGATGAGCTCAAAAACCAATAGCAGTGGTGCACCAGCATCGGCGGCCCAGCTCACAGCCAGTCAGAACTCTCTGAGTTTCGGCACTGTCCCGACTGGCGGCAGCAAAGCCTTGTCAGAAAATATTTCGAATGCGGGCGGATCCGCCTTGACAGTGTCCCAAATCTCCGCAAACGGAGCGGGATTCAACGTCACGGGCATTAATCCCCCTGTGACATTAAGCCCGGGACAGAGCGCCAGCTTTCGGGTGTTGTTTGCTCCGCAATCGGTAGGCACTGCGAGCGGCAGCCTGTCGATTATGTCCAGCGCGGCGAACGGGAGCGTGTCGATACCTCTGTCCGCAAGTGGCGCATTTCCGGGCCAGCTCAGCATTACTCCTTCCAGCATAAGTTTCGGAAACGTTACAGTAGGCGCGAATCAAACCTTGACGGCAACTCTCACGGCCAATAATGGACCTGTAACGGTTGAATCAGCCACAATCAGCGGACCGGAATTCTCGATCACCGGTGCCGCGTTTCCCCTCACCATTGCGGCCGGAAGCACGGCGTCGGTAAACGTACGTTTTACCCCGCAGGCGTCTGGCACGGCCTCGGGAGCACTGGTCATTTCCGGCGCTGCGGCAAACCTGCCCGCCAGCACTGCGCTCAGCGGGACGGGCATGCCCGCGCCGCAGCACGTTGTCACCTTGACTTGGAATCCCAGCACGTCAAGCAATGTGATCGGCTACAATCTCTTTCGCGGAGTCAAATCTGGCGGACCCTACGTGCAAATCAACTCTGCGTCGGGTACGAGCGCCTTCGACAATTCCGTGCAGGGTGGACACACTTACTTCTATGTGGTGACAGCCGACTCAGGATCGCTGCAGAGTCCGTACTCCAATGAAGTGCAGGCGGTCATTCCGTTTCCTTAACCACTTGTGAATGCTGACGCGAGCGCGCACTAAGAGTGCGATTCGATCGAATAACTCTTACAAACAGAAAACCCCACGATACCGTGGGGTGAGTTTACTTACCTTGAACTCGATCAGGTCCGACTCGATCTCGACCGTAGAAATGTGGCCAACGCGCATCCAGACAGTGCCAGCGTTACTAAAGCTAACGCGGAGGGATCGCCATCCACCATACTAGTAGTGCCGGTGGTGGCAAAACCTGTGGGTGACCCGTTCGGTGGAATCACGTGGGCCATGAATAAGGTCCCAAGTTGGCCAACACTCGTAAAACCACCGTTTATGCTAACGACCAGCACTAAT
The DNA here is from genome assembly GCA_035691825.1 of Terriglobales bacterium. Classification (GTDB taxonomy): domain Bacteria; phylum Acidobacteriota; class Terriglobia; order Terriglobales; family Acidobacteriaceae; genus Gp1-AA122. Next base: position 42,278 of record DASSIO010000054.1, read on the forward strand.
GATGTCGGTGGATTGCCGCCCGGCGGAGGCCCATTGACGACGTAGTGGAAGTTGCCGTAGCCGCTGCCGCTGGGTTGGCAGCAAAAGAAACCTGATGTCTGGCTCGTGATTGTCAATCCACTGGGCCCATTCAGACCGAATGCCGGCCCTCCACCTGCGATACCGTAGGTTCCTCCAATGCCAAAGTTGCTGGCCATCGTGACGGTGATAGTGATCGTGCCATTATTATTAAGGTGGAGTGCGACCGTACCATAAGGCGCAGGCGAAGTTGCCAGTTGGCTATTTGGGGTGTTGAGAACAAAGGAAGCATCAGTATTGCTGTTGGCCAGAGCGTGGGAAGTCAGAAGTAACAGGACACCGAGGCACAGCACCAAACCTGAAAACAACTTGTGGTACTGCATAAGCGAGCCCTTCCACTCAAACGAAGTTGGCGTAACGAGAGACAAACCTACGAGCTACAAACCTACAGGCTATTTATGGATTGCTTCCTTACTCCTGTCAAGCCTGATAGTTTTTGCAACCTGTGCAGATCCTTGCAGAGTGACCAGCGTACGTGAGAATTCATCGGACTTCATGGTTGAGGGGAGCTTACGGTTGTCGGCAGATGAACTGCGGACGGTTTGATCTTCTATTAGGTGCCATATTGGGAAGTGGACTGAAAGCTCTTGTCCGGCAATGGACAGGTGATTCCATCAGCGAACAGGCATCCCTTCCCTACGCCCCAGACTTGCCGTAGTTGCCGAGGTTTTTCAACAACATAGCTCAGACTTGGTTCTGGTGATAGGCCTGCATACTTGCTAGGCATGGATATTGCCCGGCCAGAGTTCAAGAAACAAAAACGGCGACGTCAGATTATCTGGGGTGCAATTGGACTGGTGGGTCTCATTGTTGTAACCCTCGGCATCTCGAGGCTGAAACCCGCCGCTCCTGAGGTCGAACGCAGCACGGTTTGGACCGATACGGTGAAACGTGGCCCCATGCTGCGGCAAGTACGAGGCCTCGGATCCCTGATTCCCAGCCAGGAATTCATCCGTCAAATCCCTGCGGAGTCAGAGGCCACCGTCGTGCGCATTCGAAAATTACCCGGTTCCCAGGTACAAGCAGACACAGTCCTGCTGCAGATGACCAATCCCTTGGTCGAACAGGCAGCCGTAGATGCCAAGCTGCAGTTGAAAGCGGCAGAAGCTGGATATCAGAGTTTACGCGTCAAGTTGGAAAGCGATCTGATGAACCAGAAGGCGGGTGCGGCGACGGTTACATCCGACTACAGTCAGGCACAGCGCCAGGCAGACACGGATAAGGCTTTGTACGACCTGGGCGTCATTTCAGGTCTCGCGTACAAGAACTCCAAAAGCAAAGCCGATGAACTTACGACCAGGAACAATCTGGAGAACGATCGCCTGACCATCAACCAGAAGGCGATTGAGTCTCAAATGGCGGAACAGCAAGCCAAAGTCGATCAACTTCGGGTCCTGGCCGAACTCAAGCAGAAACAATTAGACGCATTGACAGTTCGGGCGGGCATCGATGGTGTCCTGGTAGATCTGCCCTTGCAAGTCGGGCAACACGTTGTGCCAGGCACGATGCTGGCAAAAGTAGTGCAGCCTGATCATTTGATTGCGGAATTGAAAATTGCCGAGACGCAAGCGCGTGATGTGCAGATTGGCCAGCCGGCGATGATCGACACCCATAATGGAACGGTGTCCGGAAGCGTAATGCGCGTAGATCCCGCAGTGCAGAACGGCACCGTCACCGTTGATGTGAAGCTGACCGGAGAGCTTCCCAAAGGCGCGCGCCCTGACTTGAGCGTGGACGGCACAGTAGATCTGGAGCGGCTCGACGACGTTCTATATGTGGGGCGGCCGGCTTTCGGGCAGGAGAACAGCACCATAAGCCTGTTCAAGCTTGATCCCGATGGCAAGGGCGCCGTGCGCGTGCCGGTGAAAGTGGGCCGCGCATCGGTCAATTCAATCCAGATCCTGGAAGGGCTTAAGGTCGGCGACACCGTCATTTTGTCTGACATGTCGCGCAACGACAATACCGACCGCATCCGGCTGGACTAGCTGCATGCGGCTTTGGCAATTCAGCCATAGGTAGGCTTTTCGAAAAGGTTATAGAAACGCAGATCCTGAACGAAGGAATATCCATGACCGAAACAGGCCAACCGCTGATCCAAATTGAAGACCTGACCAAGGTTTTCTACACCGATGAAGTCGAAACTCATGCCCTCTCCGGCATTCACCTCGATATTCGCAAGGGAGAGTACGTGGCTATGTCTGGGCCCTCGGGATGCGGCAAGTCGACGCTGCTTTCCATTATCGGCTTGTTGGACACTCCCACAGCGGGCAAGTATCAACTCAATGGGCAGCCGGTGGAAAATCTGGATTTTGCTGCCCGCTCCCGCATTCGCAATCAGGAGATTGGCTTCATCTTCCAGAGTTTCAACCTGATTGGCGACCTGACCGTTTACGAAAACGTCGAACTGCCACTCACGTATCGCCAGAGGATGCCCGCGACAGAACGCAAGAAACGCGTGATGGAGTCGCTGGAGCGCGTGGGCATGGCTCACCGCGTTCGTCATTATCCATCCCAACTCTCGGGTGGTCAGCAGCAGCGTGTAGCCGTCGCCCGCGCGCTTGCGGGGCATCCTTCGATCCTCCTGGCCGACGAGCCAACCGGGAATCTGGACTCGCGTAACGGCACGGCGGTGATGGACTTGCTTCACGATCTGCATCGTGACGGCGCGACCATTTGCATGGTGACCCACGATCCACGATTCGCCAAACACGCCGAGCGCGAGATTCACCTGTTCGACGGCAAAGTTGTTGCGGAAGACGAGCTCAAGAAGCTCATGGCTGAAGCGAACGCATGAACAATTTGCTCCAAGACCTTCGCTTCGCGCTGCGGCAACTGCGTAAGACACCGGGCTTCACCGCTGTCGTGGTGATCACGCTGGCTCTCGGAATCGGCGCCAATACAGCATTGTTTTCGGTGGTAGACGCAGTTCTGTTCCGGCCACTTCCCTATCGCAGCCCGCAACAATTGGTTGCGATTCACGACGAACTCACCGGAGTGAACCTGAAAGATGCCGGCATGTCGGTGCAGGAGGTCGAGGATCTTCAAAATCGATCTGGCGTGTTCGATCAAGTATCGGTGGTTTGGCCCATCGATGCCAATGTCACCGGACGCGAGAAGCCGGAGCGAATCGAAGGACTAGCTGTAAGTCTTAACTACTTCACAATGTTGGGAGCGAATCCTGAATTGGGTCGCGTTTTTGCGGCGACTGATTACCGCCCCGGGCTTTTCGAAGGAGCCGTGATCAGCGATGGTTTGTGGCACCGCATGTTCGGTGCTGATCCTGCAGTAGTGGGCCGGGGAATCCGTATGGACTCCGACCTCTACACAATCATTGGTGTGATGCCCCCTGGATTCCGGCATCCCGGACGTACTTTGCGATCGGACGTGGATGTTTGGATTTCAGGCGGCTTTGTCGGGCCGCCCTTCCCCCAACCTCCCAGAAGAGAAATCAGACTCTTCCCCGGCGCCATCGGCAGGATTAAACCAGAACTAACCTTGCAGCAGGCTCAGGCCAAGCTGGACGGCTTTGTCACACAATTGCGCCAGCAATATCCAACCGATTACCCCGCTGCGGCGCGTTGGTCGGTCGAGCTGAACCCGCTGCATGAGGAGGTAGTTGGCAACACCGGCAAGATGCTGTTCGTCCTCCTCGCGGCAGTCGGGATGGTGCTGCTGGTGGCCTGTGTAAACATAGCCAGTTTGTTGCTGGCACGGTCGTCGGTGCGGCAACGCGAGATGGCATTAAGGCAAGCGCTCGGTGCCCGCGCAGCACGACTTGTCAGGCAGATGCTGACCGAGAGCGTCATGCTCTCATTATTGGGCGGAATTCTGGCTATCCTATTGAGCGTCTGGCTCAAGGATGTGCTGTTGGATATTGTCCCCCCAGCAGTTACCAGGCTTGCTGAAGTCGCTGTGAACATTCGTGTGCTTGGATTCGCCCTGGGTATCTCCTTAATCACGGGCCTGGCGTTCGGGTTAGCGCCAGCTATGCAATTGGCCAGTCCGCGGCTGATGGACGAGCTTCGTCACGGTACACGCGGCAGCGTGCTGGGGCTCCGTCAACATCGGTTCCTTAGTGCTCTCGTTATCTCTGAATTCGCTCTGTCGCTCATATTGCTGGTGGGAGCCGGTCTCCTCTTGCGCAGTCTCTGGAACGTCATGCAGGTGAGCCCGGGTTTCGCGACCAACCACCTGGTTGTGGCACGCGTTTGGCTCCCGGTGCCAAACGATCCAAAGCTGAATCCTTATCTGAAGCAGGAAAATCGCACGGTATTCGTTCGGGAAGTGTTGCGCCGGGTCAGCGCTTTGCCCGGCGTTGAACAAGCGGCGATCGGCTCAGGAAGCACGCCGTTTTCGGGACAGATTGGCCTCACCAACTTCACGATTGAAGGAAGTGCACTAGGCCGCGGCGAGTCCCCTGCCGCCGAAATCGGATCACTCACGCCTGATTTCTCGCGAGCGCTGGGAACCACTCTGGTGCGCGGGCGCTCTTTTACTGATGCCGATAGCGAAACTGGTAACCCCGTCGCCCTCATTGACCAGACAGCCGCGGAACGTTATTGGCCCAATGAAGATCCCATAGGTAAGCGCGTTCAGCTGAACATTCCCGGGGCAGTGCCCACCCCGCCTTTAGCCACTATCGTGGGAATTATTGGCAGGATGAAGAGCGAGGGATTGGATGTTCCGTATTCGCCGCACATGCTGTTTCCTGCGTACCAGAACGTCGGTATCGCTATGAGCATCTACGCGCGCACTTCAGCTGACGCTAGATCGCTGCAGGATGCAATTCGCCCCGCGGTGCAATCTGTCGATCCGAATCTCCCGATCTTCGGTGTTCGCTCGATGGAGACGATTGTTTCCGATTCATTGGCTCCGCGCCGCTTCGCTTTGCAACTGATGGCATTGTTCGCCGTGACGGCGCTCGTACTCTCCGTCATTGGCATTTACGGAGTAATGGCCTATTTCGTTTCCCTGCGGGTACGCGAAATAGGAGTTCGCATGGCTCTCGGAGCTCAGCGAGCCGACGTGCTGAAGATGATTGTGTCTCGTGGAATGATTCTTGCCGCCGCGGGGGCCGCGATTGGAATTGTTGCGTCCCTGATGGCGGCGCGCCTCATCGCCGGATTTTTGTTTGGCGTCAGCACGCACGATCCGATGACGGTCGCGGGGTTCACTGCGGTTTTATCGGGAGCAGCGCTGGCCGCGAACTATATCCCAGCCCGCCGCGCGGCCAAGGTCGATCCAATGGTGGCACTGCGGTACGAGTGAAGTCATTTTATGGATGATCTACTTCAGGACATTCGCTACGCTGCACGGCAACTGCGAAAGGCGCCGGCATTCACCCTGGTTGCGGTGCTCACTTTGGGAATCGGAATTGGAGCGAACACCGCCATCTTTTCCGTAGTGAACGGAGTGCTGCTACGGCCGCTAGCCTATCGCGATCCAGGACGACTCTACCTCATCCAGGAAATCGTCCCGCAGATGACAAAATTCTATCCTCTGCTGTCCGCAAATCTTCCCGACTTCCGCATCTGGCAAAAGGAATGCCATTCCTTTACTGGGATCGCCATCGCGGAACCGGCGACCGCGGACATGAGCGGTGAAGGAGAGGCGCAGCAGCTACACGGTGTGCGTTCGTCCGCGAACCTATTTGATGTCTTAGGGGTCCGCCCTGCGCTGGGCCGGAGCTTTCTCCCGGAAGAAGATGAGCCGGGGCGCGGCCACGTTGTTGTGATTACCGACCGTTTCTTTCGCAATTACTTTCGGGGGAACTCCGAGGTGATCGGCCAGCAGATCAAGCTGGATGGTGAGCAATACTTCATTGCCGGAGTATTGCCGGCATCTTTTCATTTCCCCGCTCACCTGGGATGGCTTAGCAGCTTCGGACAGGAATTGGACTTTTTCGAGCCTCTAAACGGACCGCGTTTCTACGAGCAAGGCCTGGTCAGTGAATTTGATTTTGCAGCTATCGGGCGATTGAAGCCGGACGTAACTCCGGATCGGGCTTTAGCTGAGCTGAATGTTGTGCAAGCCCAGATAGCGCAGACGGCCAAAGAAGGCGTCGACCTGAAAGCTTCGCTTTCTCCTTTGGATACGGAGGTGGTCGGGAGCGCCCGGCTCGGGCTGATTCTGCTGCTGGCTGCAGTCGCAGCAGTGCTTCTGATCGTTTGCTTCAACTTGGCAAACCTTCTGCTTGCGCGAGTTCCATCGCGAATGCGCGAAGAGGCAATCCGGGCAGCGCTAGGCGCGAGCAAGTGGAGGCTGTTTCGCCGGACGCTCATCGAGAGCTTGTTGCTCGGGGTTGTGGGAGGCATACTCGGCATTGTCATCGGAGAACTTGGACTCAAGTGGCTGCTGCTTGTCGCGCCTTCGGGCATACCACGTCTTGACGAAGTTCAGGTGGACGCGCGTGCCCTGGGATTCGCCATACTTTTGTCGCTGGCGACGAGCGTCCTATTCGGCGTTCTTCCCGCCTGGAAGATGGCGCGCAGCAACCCGCAGAATTCTCTCAAGTGGGGGAGCGCAGCTGCCGGCGAAAACCGGCATGCGCGACGCGTCCGGTCGGGGCTGATTGGGCTTGAGGTCGGCATCAGCACAGTCTTGCTGATCACCGCCGGCCTGTTGACCGCGAGTCTGGTGCGTTTGTTGCGAGTTGACGGAGGCTTCCAGACAGATCACGTTCTGACCGCCAACATCGACCTTCCATCCCAAGCCTACAAAGATCCTGACACCCGGTTGCACTTTTACAATGCGCTGCTGGATCGCATTCGCGCTCTGCCCGGCGTCTCCTCAGCCGGATGGGTCAGCATGTTGCCCCTGGCGGGAGAAAGAAGTGCCACCGGAATTGATGTTCCGGCGGGGCAGCAGGTGTCGCATCCCACCGCTAACTACAGACCCATCAGTCCTGATTATTTCAAGACCATGGGCATTCCCCTTCTCCGCGGCCGGATTTTCAACGAAAGCGATCGCGGCCGCAAAGTCGTTGTGATTTCCGAAAGCGTCGCCCGACGGTTCTGGCCGGGGCACAACCCCATTGGCCGCACCTGTCTGACGTACTGGGGACCAGAGGAAGCCGACGAAGTAATTGGCGTGGTCGGCGACATTCACACCGTAAGGCTGGATGCGCCGCCCCTCATGATGGTGTATGTGCCGGACTGGTTTGGCAGCTTACATTTGGCAGTTCCGCAGTCGGCGGCAATTGTGGTTAGCACCGCCTCCGATGAGCGCATTCTCACATCGGCGGTCCGGCAAGCCATTCACGCAACCGATCGCGAAGTTCCCATCGTCGACATGCGGCCCATGGGGGATTTGCTCTCCGAATCCGTAGCCCCGCGGCGTTTTCAAATGTTCCTGCTGCAGCTTTTCGCCGCATGCGCCCTGCTTATCGCTTCACTTGGAATCTATGGAGTGATTTCTTACTCGGTCGAACAGCGTCGTCATGAGTTGGGAATTCGAGCTGCACTGGGAGCGGGCTTCTCTGATTTGCGCAGCATGATCCTGCGCCAGGGAATGACTCCCGTTATTTTTGGACTTTTTACCGGGGTTGTCGCTTCGATCCTATCCGGACGGCTTCTACAGAACCTTCTCTTCGGCATTACGGTGCTGCATCCGCTGACACTTTTCGTTGTAACGGCGCTGGTGTCAGCTGTCGCGGTGGCGGCTTGCCTTATCCCGTCACGCCGGGCTACCAGTGTGGACCCCATGGTGGCGCTCCGCTACGAATGACGGTGAACCCATGAATGCCCTCCTCCAAGATATCCGCCATTCGCTGCGCACTTTCGCACAGCACCCGTCCTTTGCCGCCATCGCCGTACTGACGCTGGCCCTGGGTACGGGCGCAACAACCGTTATGTTCACCGTTGCCAGTAGCGTGCTGCTGAAGCCGCTGGCCTATCCACACCCCGAGCAACTCGTCACCCTGCACGTACGCACGGACCGGCACGGTGATACTTGGGGCTTTTCGCATCCTGATTTCCTCGACGTGGCCCAATTAAGCCGGTCTTTTGATGGCATAGCAGCATGGGCCTATGCAGGAGGCACGATAAGTGCTCCAGGCGAGCCCGAGTATGTAGACAGCCGCCAAATCTCATCGGAATTGTTCTCGGTTCTCAGTCTCCCTTTAATCAAAGGACGCGCTTTCACGGCCAACGAAGATCGCGCCGGCGGCGCTCCCGTAGCAATTATCAGCAGCCGTCTCTGGCAACAGCATTTTGCTGGAAACTCGGCAGTTATCGGCAGCAACCTGAATTACGACGGAAAGACCTACACCGTAGTTGGAGTCGCGCCTCCTAGCCTTCGGCTCGATGGTGACAGCGACGTGTTTATCCCTCTTGCGCAGAGCGGAGAAGTGCGTTTGCAGAACCGCAACGCGCACTACCTACACGTTGTAGCGCGCCTCCGGGCTGGCGTGACCTTGGCGCAGGCTCAGACAGAACTCGGGTTGATTAGTCAGCGGCTGGCGAGTCAATACCCCCAATCAAACAGAGGATTGGCTATGGTCTCGCATCCGCTCCAGCAGGAAGTGGTGCAGGACGTCCAGTCTACCCTGTGGTTGCTGCTAGGCGCGGTCAGCCTCCTTTTGCTCATCGCGTGTGTGAACGTCGCGAATCTGCTGTTGGCCCGCGCGGCTTCCCGCCGGCGTGAGTTCGCAATGCGGCTGGCGCTTGGTGCAGCACAGCGGCGCCTATTACGTCAGTGCCTGACTGAGAGCACAGTGCTCGCAATTTGCGGAGGACTGTTGGGATTGCTGATTGCGAAGCTCGGTATCCACCCTTTTCTCGCATTCTGGCCCGGCAGTTTACCGCGCACTGATGAAGTGGGCTTCGACTGGCGGGTACTGCTTTTTGCACTGGGAGCTTCCCTCGCCTGCAGTCTTGTTTTTGGAATGGCGCCAGCCCTGCGGGCTCGCAACAGCAATCTCGAAGAAATTCTTCGAGCTGGAGCGCGAAACATTGTGGGCAATTTGCGGAGCCTGCACCATGGCTTCGTCGTGTCGGAGATCGCAATAGCTGTCGTGCTGTTAGTTTCCGCGGGGATTCTCGCGAAGACGCTTTTGCGACTCTCGTCAGTGAATCCGGGTGTCGATGTCCACGGGCTCCTCACGGCCCGCGTAGCGCTTTCGCCGTCCGCACTCACCAATCCGGCACGGGCACGAGCCGCATGGCAGGATTTTGTGGAGCGCGCCCGCAGCGTGCCGGGCGTCAAGTCAGTCGCCTTGACCGACATCGTTCCCCTGCGCGAAGGCGAAAACGTACTGGGATACTGGACAAGCCCGACATCCCCACCTCCCAGCGAGACTCCGTCGGCCTTGGCCTCGAGCGCGACACCGGACTTCTTGAGCGTGATGGGAATTCCTCTGCTCAGAGGCCGTTTCTTCAACGACAATGACCGTCTCGGAAACCAGCCGGTTGTCGTGATTGATCAGAACCTGGCGAAACATGCTTTCGGCAACCAGGAACCTGTCGGAAAGCGCCTTTGGGTTCCCGGCATGGGCGCGCCCCCGGTGCTGGTGGTTGGCGTTGTCGGCCATGTGCGCCATTGGAGTCTGGCCGGCCGTGATGACACCGACCAGTTGTATTACCCTTTTACCCAGGTTCCCGACGACCTGATGCATTTCTTCTCCTCAGTGATGTCGGTCACCATTCGAACCGACGTCGCGCCGCTAACTCTGGTCCCGGCGCTTCAGCGAGAAATGCGCGGCGTCAGCCGCGATCAGGCGCTCTACGACATTGGCTCGATGGAACAGCTGATAAGCGCCTCCCTCGCGCGGCAACGCTTTCTACTGTTTCTATTTGGCATTTTTGCGACTCTCGCCTTGCTCTTGGCGTGTGTCGGTGTTTACGGAGTAATCGCTTATTTGACCAGCCAGCGAGTCCCTGAGATCGGCGTCCGAATGGCTTTGGGAGCGAGCGCCAGTGCTGTGTTGCGCTTGGTCATACGCCAAAGCCTGGTCATGATCTCGGCTGGTATCGCTGCAGGAATTCCCTTGGCGCTCGTGGCCAGTCGCTTGTTGCAAAGCTTAGTTCCCGGAGCGCGGATGGGCGAGCCGTCGACCTTCTTCGTCATGATTCTTTTGCTTTTTGCCGCTGCGCTTTCCGCCGGCTACGTTCCCGCGCGCCGCGCGGCCAAGCTCGATCCCATGGTGGCGTTGCGCTATGAGTGAGGAGCAATGAAATGAATGGAGTAATACAAGACGCTCGCTACGCACTGCGGCAACTGCGCAAGAGTCCCGGATTTACGTTCATCGCGGTGCTGACCTTAGCGCTAGGCATCGGCGCAAATACGGCCATCTTCTCAGTCGTAAACGGTGTGCTACTGCGACCTTTGGCATTCAAGGATCCGAATCGCCTGGTTCGCATCTTTCATACTCCGCCGCAGAAGAGTTTCTCTGGAATCACGCGATTTGCCGCGTCCGCGGCAAACTACCTCGATTGGCAGAAAGAGAACCATGTTTTCCAGAACATGGCTATCTACTCTTTTCGCAGCTTCACTCTCACGGGCGGGCAAACTCCTGAACAGTTGGTTGCAACAGCTGTGTCTCCGGGGTTTTTCCCTACGCTGGGCGTCCAGCCGATGCTGGGCCGCCTTCTCTTGCCGGAAGAGGATGAACCCGGCCGCGCCAATGTTCTCGTCCTGAGCTATCGGTTATGGCGTGATCACTTCGGTTCCAACAAAAGCATTGTCGGACAAAATATCACCCTCGACGGACAGAAGTATCTGGTCGCAGGCGTGATGCCGAAAGCTTTCGCTTACCCGGAGACTGCGCAGGCCTGGACGCCGATGGCTTGGACTGATAAAGAGCGCGCTGTCCGGGGCGAACACCACTACGGAGTCATTGCTCGCCTTAAACCAGGCGTGGATTTGAAACAAGCCCAGGCTGAGATGAACACGATTTCGCAGCGGCTTGAGCGGACGTACCCCGAAGACGACAAAGGATGGGGCGCGGCTGTTGACCCACTGCGCGATGTTCTGGTGGGCGATGTGCGGCCCGCGTTGTTGGTCTTGCTGGGTGCTGTAGGTTTCATTCTCTTGATCGCTTGCGTAAATGTGGCCAACCTTACGCTGGGAAAGACCTTCAGCCGCAAGAAAGAGATCGCGATTCGCACTGCGCTCGGCGCTTCCTCGGGCCGTGTGCTCAGGCACATTCTGGTCGAAAGTGTCCTCTTGGCGCTTGTTGGAGGAGCTCTGGGGCTGACGTACGCCCGGTTTGGGGTCCGCCTGATTATGGATTTCCTGGCGGCGGATCTGCCTCAGCAGACCGATGTCAGCATTGATGTGAAGGTGCTTGGCTTCACTGCTCTCGTCGCGGTACTCTCCGGCATCCTCGCCGGACTCCTTCCCGCGCTGCGCTTCAGCCGGGCGGATGTCAATCAGGCGCTCAAACAAGGGTTGGGACGCACCGATTCCGATTCCAGCGGACATCGTACCCGCAGCGTTCTCGTAGTTGCGGAAGTCGCCCTCTCACTGGTTCTTCTTGTCGGTGCGGGGCTGATGATCCGCAGCTTCGAGCAGCTTGAGCGTGTTCATCCCGGCTTTGAATCGCAGGGCGTATTGACGATGACGCTGTCGCTCTCGCCCGGCAAGTTCCCCTTACCGGCACAGCAGATCAGCTTTTTCCAGCAGGTATTGCAACGCATCCGAGCTCTGCCCGGAGTGGAATCTGCAGGAGTAATCGACAACATCCCCCTGAACGGCAACGGTTCTATCCAGCCGATTGCGATCGAAGGACATCCTGTGGTGGCGATGTCAGACCAGCCGGAAGTCGACGTGCGCCTGGTCAGCGCGGGATACATGCGCTCGCTGCATATTCCGATCCTGCGCGGTCGCGACTTGACTGATAACGACGTCGCGGCTCGGCCGCCAGTCATATTGATCAGCGAAACGATGGCCCGTCAATTCTGGCCGGGTGAAGACCCTATCGGCAAACATTTGACCATGACGTTTTTCCCGGGCACAACGCGCGAAGTCGTGGGCGTTGTTGGAGACGTGAAGCTGGACGGGCTGGACCAAACCCGAGTCGCCTCCACTCTTTATATGCCGTTGGCCCAGGTCTCGGTGCCCTCCATGGGCGGATGGATCTCCTTTCCTATGTCGTTGGTAGTCCGTTCGTCAACCAACCCGGGCAGCATGGTTTCCGCGGTCTCCAACGCAATACATGAGGTTGATCCCGAGATTCCCCTTTTGAACGTCCTCACCATGGACGACGTAGTAAGTAATTCCGTGTCGCAACGCCGCTTCAACATGTTGCTGCTGGGTGCGTTTGGCGTGCTCGGCTTGGTATTGGCCGTGATCGGGATTTACAGCGTTCTGTCATACAACGTCAAACGCCAGGTTCAGGAGATTGGAATCCGGTTAGCGCTGGGAGCGAGTATGGGTAACGTGCTTCGCCTGGTGCTCCTCGAGGGTCTGAAGCCCACGCTGCTCGGCATCGGGATAGGCGCCGTCGGAGCCCTGGCCGTGAGCAGATTTGTCGCCAGCTTAATCTATGCTGTCAAACCCAGTGATCCCCTGACTTTTGCCGGAATGGCACTGTTGTTGACAGTGGTCGCTTTGGCAGCGTGCATCTTGCCTGCCTATCGCGCGACCCGAGTGGACCCAATACAAGCGCTGCGCTACGAGTGAGGAAGCAATGAATGGATTCGTTCAAGACATTCGCTACGCGCTGCGACAGATGCGCAAGAATCCGGGATTCACTGCTGTCGCAGTGCTCACCCTGGCACTCGGCGTTGCGGTGAATGCCACCATATTCAGCCTGGTCAGCGGATTCCTGCTGCAACGTCCTCCAGGCCAGGATCCCGAGCACGTTGTGGTGATTTCCTCAATCAGCCCTGAGGACGTGTTTCATCGCGACGCGTTTCGCGTTTCCGCCCCCAATTATCTTGCTTGGCGCGATGCTAACCACGTCTTCGGCGAAATGAGCGCTGCCGATCAGGATCGGAGCGTCAGTCTGGCCGGCAATCCTCAGCCAGAGGTACTTCACGCTGCCGCCGTTTCGCCCAATTACTTTGATTTGCTGAAGGTGTCGCCAGGCCTCGGCCGTACGTTCGCTAGCGGTGAAGACCAAGCTGGGCATGACCATGTCGTTATCCTCAGCCATGAACTCTGGGAACACCGCTTTGGCTCGGATCGCTCGATTGTCGGCCACACCGTGCGCCTGAACCGCGAGAACTATGACGTCATCGGAGTTATGCCGGCGAGCTTCCGCATGATGGGCTTCACGCCGCAACTCTGGGTCCCGCTCGTGTTGAGCCCCTCCGATCAGAGCGCAGTCGCGCGCCGAGACCGCTCCCTGCTGCTATTCTCGCGCCTGCAGCCCGGCAAGACGCTTGATCAGGCGCAGGCTGAAATAGCCACTCTGGCGCGCCGCACCGAAAGTGATTTTCCTGAAACTGAAAAAGGATGGGGCGCGACCGTTCGCACTCTGCCCGACTTCCTGATCTACGACTTCGGGCTCCGTACAGCCTTGGCAGTAATGATGACAGCAGTGGGATTCGTGCTGTTGATTGCGTGCGCGAATGTCGCCGGCATGTTGCTGGCGCGCGCCGTGGCACGAAAAAAGGAAGTGTCGGTTCGTATATCGCTGGGAGCGACCAGCATGCGCATTGTTCGGCAGGCTCTCGTTGAGGGCCTGCTATTTGCCCTGCTGGGAGGTGGAGGCGGGCTCTTGTTTGCAGTGTGGGGTGTGAGATTTGCTCGCGCCCAACTGAGCCTCAATGAAGCTTTAAGTGCCGTTCCCATCCGTCTGGATTGGAACGTGGTGCTGTTTGTCATGGCAATTTCTTTAGCCTCTGCCGTCATGTGCAGCCTGGTGCCAGCCTTGAGAGCCTCTGCGATCGATGTGAACACAACTCTCAAGGATGAGGGTCGGGGCGCTTCTGCAGGCCGGTCACAGAGCAGACTCCGTGCCGTTCTAGTTACCGGCGAGATTTCTTTGGCTCTCTTCCTTCTTGTCGGCTCCGGCATGCTGGTCCTCGCAGTGTTCCTTCTCGAGCACCAGAATTTAGGCTTTCAGCCCGAAAACATTCTCACAGCAGGAATCAGATTGGACGGCGCACGATATACACAAGCCGATCAGCGCGTCAGCTTTGTTCAGGACGTGCTTACTCGGGTCCAGCATCTGCCGGGTGTCAATGCGGTGGCTGCGGCTTCTGACCTGCCGAGTACTGGACCGGATAGCGTCACATTACGAATCCAGGGCCAGACTGAGCTAACCCTCAATCGCAAGCCCAGTGCGCTCGACTTTGTTGTCACTGCCGATTATTTTCGGACCGCAGGCATTCCCCTTTTGCGTGGCCGAACGTTTATTGCAACAGACAAGGCCGGCGCGCCACACGTGGTTCTTGTAAATCAGGAGTTCGCTCATCGCTATTTGGCGAATCAGGACCCATTGGGAAAACAAATCCGTCTGGATGTGGGTGCTGGAACGACCACAGAGTGGAACCAAATCGTGGGCGTGGTCGGGAACGTGAAATCGTATTCGGAAGAAACTCGCGACGACCCAGAGGTCTACGAAGCTTTTCTTCAGCGGCCGGTGTCCTCGTTCTCCATCATGATCAGAGCCAGTTCGGATCCAAATGGCTTGGCCTCGCCGCTGCGCAATATTGTCTCGCAAAGGGATGCGGAACTACCGCTTGCACGCGTGATGAGCATGCCGGCTGTAATTGATCATCAAAGGGGTGGGGACGCCTTCTTCGCTCGCGTGCTCAGTGCCTTTTCAGTTTTAGCTCTTCTCCTTTCTGCTGTCGGCACCTATGGTCTGATTGCGTATTCCGTGAACCGGCGGCTCCATGAGATTGGCATTCGCATGGCCTTGGGAGCAGAAAGCTCCGATATACGACGCTTGATTTTGTGGGAAGGCACAAGAATGGCGGCGATTGGGATCGTGATCGGATTCATCCTGGCGCTACCCCTGCCAAGGATTTTTGATGCCATGTTCTATGGCTTGCAGTTTAGGGAGCCCAGGCTTTACTTGTTCGTTCCGCTGCTAATCTTCGGCGTGGCTGCGCTGGCAACGTACATTCCCGCGCGTCGCGCGTCCAGAGTCGATCTGATGGTTGCGCTGCGCTACGAGTGAGGGAGAGCCATGGACGGACTGATACAAGACCTTCGCCACGCGGCACGCGTTATGAAGCGTACGCCGATGTTTACGGCTGCGGTTATCCTGACGGTCGCGCTGGCGATTGCCGCCAACACCTCCATTTTCAGCTTTGTTAACGCTGAACTTCTTCGGCCTATGCCGTTCCGGCAGCCGAACCGAATATTTCAAATCGCCGAAAAGAACGACAAACTGAACTTGCCGAGCTTCGGCAGTTCAGCTCTTAATTTTCTGGCGTGGCGCGAGCAGCAACATTCGTTTGAGGAGATCGCCGCTGTCGGTTTCAACACCTACACTCTGACCGGGTCCGGCGAGCCCGAGCAGCTCTACGGCGATTTCATAAGCCCGGCGCTGACGCGGGTGTTAGGTATCCGAGCGATAGCAGGCCGCACGTTCAGCGATGACGAGGAAAAGCCCGGCTCCGCCCCGGTGGCTATGATCAGCCAGGCCCTCTGGAAGCGCCGCTTCGGAGCAGATCGCGGGCTGCTTGGCCGGACCGTTACTCTCAACGGGCAGCCCACCACGATTGTGGGAATTGCGCCCGATTCGCTGAGTTTGATCTCAGCGGCCGACGTCTACACGCCGCTCGTCATCGATCCAGCAAAAGAAATTCGCCTCAACCACGTGCTTCTGGTTTTCGGCCGTCTCAAAGACGGAGTTTCACTACAGCAGGCTCAGGCGGAGATGGACGCAATCTCCTCGCATCTCGACCAGCAATACTCCGAGATGAAGGATTGGGGTATTCACGTTTTTACACTCTCGCAAACCTTTGTCACGCCCGAGCTTGAAACGGCGCTCCTGGTGCTCTTGGTAGCGGTCATTCTGGTGTTGTTGATCGCATGCGCCAACATCGCGAACCTTTTGCTGTCTCGAGCCGCAGCGCGTGAGCAAGAGATGGCGGTTCGCACCGCGGCGGGCGCGAGCCGGCACCGCCTCATACGCCAGTTATTGGTCGAGAGTGTCGCCCTGGCATCGGTTGGAGGCATGATCGGCATCGCCGGCGCATTCTGGGCGGTACGAGCCCTAAACAGCGCCTTGCCACCAAACACTTTGCCCATACCGGAAGTCCATGTGGACGTTTCTGTCCTGTGTTTTGCTCTTGCCGCAACCGTTGTCACCGGCCTGCTGTTTGGGATCATGCCTGCTTGGCGGATGACGAAACTTGATCTCAACGACGTTCTCAAACAGGCCGGGCGCGGATTGTCCGGAGGCATGCGTGCCCGCCTTAGAAATGGACTTGCCGCTGCCGAGCTTGCTCTGGCCACTGTTCTGTTGATCAGCGCCGGATTGCTCATCCGTACCCTGTCCAATCTAGAACACGCTCACACTGGCTTCGACTCCCAGGGGTTAATCACGTTCCAGCTGGCTCTCTCGACGGCCAGGTATCCGCTCACCAGCCAAGCGCCACAGTTTTACCGCGCCTTGCTGGATTCGCTGCAAACCATACCGAGCGTGCGCGGGGCGGCAGTATCGAGCGGCATTCCCTTCGGACAAGGAAGCTACACAACCAGCCCCGTCATCGCCGCTACCGGGTCGGTCCTTCCGGTCGGCACGCCAGTAGCCATTGATTGGCGCATGGTCACTGGCGGGTTCTTCCGGACGATGTCGATCCCGCTGCTGCGCGGTCGGACGTTCACGGATGCAGACACACCGCCGGCACCGCCCGTTGCTGTTGTCAGTCAAGACACGGCGAAGAAAATGTGGGGCGACGCCGATCCGATTGGCCGCACGTTTTACCGCGCCGCCGATCCTAAGACCGTGTTCACGGTTGTCGGGGTTGTGGGTGATGTCCGAAATACCGCGCTGAACCAGCAATCGCCTTCGCTCTACTACCCGTTGGGCTGGCGCACGGCCGTGAGGGCCGGCGTCGTGGTAATGGACGTTGTCGTCCGCACGGACGGTTCCCCCGAGGCGCTGGTTCCCTCCATTCGCCAAAAAGTGCATGAGCTTGACTCCGATCTCCCGCTCGCGAATGTACGAACTATGCAGGAATGGGTGTCGAATAGTGCAGCGCAACCGCGCCTCAACGCAAAGCTGCTGACCGGGTTTGCCGCGATCGCGTTGTTGATCGCCGCAATCGGAATTTATGCAGTGCTTGCCTACTCGGTCAATCAGCGTACCCGGGAAATCGGCTTGCGCATCGCTCTTGGCGCTCAACCAACACGCGTGATGCGTCTGGTTGTAGGAGAAGGCATGAAAGTCGGGTTCATCGGAATCGGCCTCGGGCTGCTGGGCGCGGTGGCAGCTGGCCGAGCCATGTCGAGCATTGTCTATGGAGTGTCGCTGGGCGACCCTGCAATCTTTGTAGCTGTGGCTTCGATGCTCAGCACGATCGCGTTGGCCGCCTGTTTCATTCCCGCGCGCCGCGCGGCCAAGGTCGATCCCATGGTGGCGCTGAGATACGAGTGAGGATAGATGATGACAGAACTATTCCAAGACGTCCGCTACGCCCTGCGCCTGCTGAAGAAGAATCGGGGATTCACCGCCATCGCGGCGCTGACACTGGCGCTTGGCATTGGTGTGAACACAGCCATTTTTTCGGTCGTGAACGGCGTCTTGCTGTCGCCCCTGCCTTTCCCCAACGCAAATCGCATCGTTTCCTTGTTTCAAGAGACGCCGAACTTTCCTAAAGGTTCGATCTCGTACCTCAACTTCCTCGATTGGCAGCGCGAAAATCGCTCGTTTGAGGCCATCGCTGCCTACCGCCAGAGTAACGGCAGCCTGACCGGTGTCGGCGAGGCGGAAGATGTAAGGGCACAGAGCATTTCTGCCACCTTCTTTCCGGTTCTTGGTATCAATCCGATTCTGGGTCGCAACTTTACTGCCGATGAGGACCGGCGTGGAGCGAATCCGGCCGTCATGATTTCGGAAGGCTTGTGGAAACGCAAATTCGGCTCCGACCCTCAGATTAACGGTAAGCGAATCATCGTAGCCGGAGTGGGACGCACGATCGTAGGGGTCGTTCCCGCATGGTTCCAACTAAGAATGCAGAATTTCCGCACTGCGGATATCTACGCGCCAATCGGGGAAGAACGCGATCCGCAATTCCACAAGCGCGACTCCTTTTGGGGCATGGACGCGATTGGGTTGCTCAAACCTGGCGTCACGTTGGACCAAGCTCGCGACGACATGAGGCGCGTAAACGCCGGTCTTGCGCGTGAATACCCGGATGTCAACGTCGATATCAAAGCCAAAATCAACACGCTGCAGGATGAAATCGTCGGGGAAATTCGCCCAGTGCTTCTCGTACTGCTGGGAGCAGTGGCTTTTGTGCTGCTCATCGCGTGCGTGAATGTTGCCAACTTGCTGCTGGCCCGATCTACGGGTCGGCGCCGCGAATTTTCGATTCGTGCGGCTTTGGGAGCCGGCCGTGCGCGTATCCTCAGGCAGTTGTTGATCGAGAGTACTGTGTTGGCTCTCATGGGCGGAGCGTTGGGGTTGCTACTGGCTCAGTGGGGAACCAGCGCAGCCCTTGCAGTGGTGCCGTCGACGCTCCCACGGGCGGAGGCGATCGGGCTTGATCTTCGCGTTCTCCTGTTTACCTTCTTTATTTCGGTCACAACCGGAATTGCCTTCGGGCTTGTGCCGGCCCTGAAAATCTCGCACACCGGCATCGGTGAGACCCTCAAGAATGCGGGACGGACGATCGCCGGCCACCGCTCCCGGGCACAAGCAGCTTTGGTGATCGGTGAGATGGCGATGGCATTGGTGTTACTGGTTGGTGCGGGACTGATGCTGCGCACGCTGGTGCGGCTCTGGCGAGTGAATCCAGGATTTGATGCGCGCAACGTAATTAATTTCCAGATTACTCCCCCGGCGTCCCTTCGTGATCAGAGCCCGGAGGCGATCCGCGCCGCTATTCGGCAGCTGGGCTCGACAATACTCAGCGTTCCTGAAGTGCAATCAGCATCCCTGCAGTGGGGCGCTCGCCCGATGGAAGGAGACAACGAAGTCCGTATCTGGCCGGACGGACTGCAGCAGCCCGCGCGAGTGGCCGATGCCGCACAGACCCTGGAATACATCGTCGAACCCGGTTATCTGACAACGATGCGCATCCCCCTACTTCGAGGGCGCTTCTTAAGCGACGCGGACAATGAGAATTCCGAGCGCATTGCCGTCGTCGACAGTCAATTTGTCCAGAAATTTTTTGCCGGTCAAGATCCCGTAGGCAAACACGTTCGACTGTTTGATTTCTATTCCGATCCGACTCAGCGCACCTGGATTGACCTGGTGATCGTCGGTGTCGTCGGACATGTAAGTCAATGGGGCTTGGCGGATGATGCCGCACGGCCTTTGCAAGCGCAGCTCTACCAGCCATTTCTCCAAGCGTCACCTCTCTTGCTTAAGAACATGACGCAAGGAGTAGGCGCGTTTGCCCGCTCGCGCTCGAGAACAAATACGGAAGCGTTTTTTCAGAGTATTCGGCAAAGCCTTTCGGCCAGTAGCAGCGACGTGATTGTTTCGGGAAACGACGCCGAAGAAAAAATTGTTTCTCGATCGATTGCCAATCAACGTTTTTCCCTGACCCTGCTCGGCATCTTCGCCGGATTGGCGCTGCTGCTGGCAAGCATCGGAATTTACGGAGTCTTGTCGTACCTGGTGGGACAACGTACCCAGGAGATCGGCGTGCGTATGGCCCTAGGGGCAGCGCGCCTGGATGTGCTCCGCATGATACTGCGCGACGGCGTGCGGTTGACATTGGTGGGAGTAGTTATCGGAACGGTCGTCAGTTTGGGCCTCACGCGATTCCTGACCAGCCTACTATTTGAAGTTAACGCTACCGACCCGGCAACGTTCGCGGCCGTCGCCGTTCTCTTGTGTGCCATCGCCTTGTTTGCCTGTTACCTGCCGGCGCGCCGCGCGGCCAAGGTCGATCCCATGGTGGCGCTGAGATACGAGTAAGGATGTGAGCATGACTACACTAATTCAAGATGTGCGTTTCGCCTTACGGCAACTGCGAAAAACACCGGGCTTCACCACGGTTGCCGTACTGACACTCGCGCTGGGAATCGGCGCTAATACCGGCATCTTCACGGTCGTCAACGCGCTCTTACTGAAAATGCTGCCCGTGGCCAATCCGGATCAACTCGTCATTGTGGGCGATCCCAGCTCCCCCAACACGGTCTCGAATGGAACTCCGAGCGTCATTGTCTTTTCCTATCCCTTATATAAGGAGCTACGCGATAACAACTCTGTCTTCTCTGGCTTATGC
>DASSIO010000055.1:0-36544 GCA_035691825.1 Terriglobales bacterium
ATTGCCCTGTCGGAATCTACCGATCGCATCAGCGTTCGCGCCAATTTGCTCGGTTTCGGAGCCTCAGAATTGCAAGTGTCTGTGGAGCCTACTCGCATTCTCATCCTGGGTACGAAACATGTGCCGCTGGAAATTGGGAGCACGCTGGGCAGCAACTGGTATCCCGATCAGGTCCTTCGCAGCGTTGATCTCCCCCGCCCTGTGAATGTCAAGGCGGCGGAAATCGAATTCGATTCCGGAGTGCTCAAGTTTGAGCTGCCAACTCAAGTAACAACAGCCGCCCCTTCCACTATGGGTGCCAGAGCTTAGGGAAGTGTCGGGTCAGAGCAAATGTTGGAAGTCATCGAAAGGAGAAACGACGATGAAACTGTCCAGCTTATTGCTAGGAGGCATTTTCGGCGTGGCCGTCCTTGCTGTGCTGCTGGTAATTGCTGGAGTTCGCTTTGAACGCCCGCTGACCAGCCAGGGCGCGGCCCTCTACAACCCTGCGAATGAAATTGTCGTCAAGGGCGTTGTCGAAGATGTACAGGAATTCAGTTGCCCGGTCGGTGATTGGGAGGTCGGCACGCATTTGACGCTGAAGACCGAAGATGGCGTAATGCGCATTCATCTTGCGCCTAGCCGCATCCTGCGCAGCCAGAAGATCATCTTCGCGCCTGGCGATCATCTGTCGGTAGTCGGATCCAAATTCCGCTATCGCGGAAGCAGCGACGTCATTGCCCGAAACCTCACGCGGGGCAGCGAGGACTTCATAATTCGCGACCGGGAAGGCAAGCTGTTGCTCGTGCAGCAATAGCGCGGGTTTAGCGTGGTTGGTGCAGAGGGGCAGTTACCGCAGGCTCGTTGGTTCGCCACCTGGACCAGAACCCTAAGCAAGCGAGCGCAACTACGATGACTGCAATGGCAAGGTATAAGAGCGGGGGACGGCCGTATTTTCCGGTAATCATTTAGATATCCACGCGCAATTGCCGATACATGAATGTGTTACTCGCCTAGCCACGCCCCGAACCCGCGTAGCGAATCAACGTGGTCGCAGGTGATCTTCGTTGCTCCAACGACAGGAACAGCCAAAATCAGTCCCATGGCTCCCCACAGCCATGCCCAGAATAACAACGCCAACGTCACTGCCAGCGGGTTCAACCGCAACCGTTTCCCCACCAGTTTGGGGTAAAGCACGTTCATAGTGATGATGTGCAACCCGACGACGGTCACCAATACGGCCAGAAGTCCGGTTTTGTTCAGTACATCGATTCCCGCAGCCAACGGCGGCACCAGCCCGAGAAAAACCCCCAAGTACGGTATCAAGCTCACGAAACCGCTGATCAGGCCAACGAAGTAGAAGTACTGAATCCCAAGCACCCAAAAAACCAGAATACTGATGCCCGAGGTGACCAATCCGACCACGACGTTTCCGATGATGAAACTCCTGATCATCCGCGAGATTCTCGCGATCGTGCGATGGGCCAGCAGCCGGTGGTCTTCGGGAAACAGCCGCACGGTTGCCAGATGTGCATGGTCTTTCCATGTCAGCATGAAGTACACGAGAAATGGTACAAAACTGATCGCGAGAATCACTTCGATCAGCCCGCCGCTGCTCTTCGATATTACTGCCGAAAGCCCTGATGCTTCTTTGACTTCGACCGGAATTGGCTTTTGACCCTTCTGGGCAGAGCCGACTACTGCCTGCGTGCCCTTTTCGATTTTTTCGGTCTGCGCCTTTAGCTTTCCGACCGTGTCACGGATCTTGGTGGAGTACTTGGGCAGCTCGGTAGCGAAATCGACCGCGCGATTGTAAAAAAAAGCGGTCAAGGCTCCTGCGAGGGCCACCATGAGCACGACCGCGATGAGCGCGCCCGCCCAGCGGCGCACTTTTATTTTTCCCAGTACTCCCACAAGCGGCTCCAGGACAAACGCCAGAAGTACCGCCGTAAGCGTTGTGACCATTACCAGTTTCAACAGGTAAAACAGACCGATCACCGCTACCACCGCCACCACAATCTGCGCTAAAGACCCTGCTTTGATTGAGGCATGAAGAATTTCCTCTTCCTCGGCCTGGGCAGCCGAGGTGGCAGGCGTTACATTCGTCACCTGCTCGAGGGTAGACACGTTGGCTCCGTCACCAGCATCCGATCCTGCTGCTTTGTCAGTGTGCGATTCAGCGTAACCATGGGTCCATACAGCGTTTGCTGTAAGCTGAGCGAAGATGCAGCCCAGCGTTGATCACTCAATTTTTGTAGCGCTGCACAGAGTATTTCCAGGATTGGCTACGGAGCCTATCCACGCTGCCGCACCGATTGCTGTCAACCTGTCCCTTCTGCGTTCGCAGTCGAACGGAACCACGCCTCGATTACTGAAGTCATTTCATCTGCCTGCTCTTGTCTCTATAGCCCATGTGCATTTCAGATAACATGGCAGCAGGTGTAAGTGTCTCGCGACGCGATGCAAATAACTCCTGTCAGCATAGGGCGCTACGAGATCTTGGACGAGCTTGGCCGCGGCGCCATGGGCATCGTCTACAAGGCTCGCGATCCCAGAATCGACCGCCTGGTTGCGATCAAGACTATTTCCCTGTTCAGCCACGACTCTTCCGATGAAAAGGACTTTCGCAACCGGCTTTTTATCGAAGCCCAGGCGGCCGGCCGTCTCTCTCACCCATCCATCGTCACCATCTTTGACGTGGGGGAAGAACCCGACACGTTGAATCCATACGTGGTCATGGAATATGTCGCGGGTCCATCACTGGAAAAAGAGCTTTACGAGCGGGCCGATCACTTCGCACTTCCCGCGGCACTCTCAATGATCGAGCAACTGGCGGAGGCCCTCGATTATGCCCACTCCCAGGGCATTGTCCATTGCGACATTAAGCCAGCCAACATTCTGTTGGCTCAGGATGGCCGGCCTAAAATTACCGACTTCGGAGTAGCCAGAGTCAATCTGGCGTACCACGCTCTCCCCGGTCATGCTGTCGGAACGCCGGCTTACATGTCGCCGGAGCAATTGAATGGCGAGAACGTAGACGGGCGCTCCGACCTGTTTTCGCTTGGCGTGGTTTTGTACACGCTTCTCACAGGCTATCGGCCATTTCAGGGCAATACTGCTCTCACCGTCTCCTTCAAAGTAGTAAACCGTAATCCGCTTCCTGCCACCGCTTTTAACTCCGCCTTTCCCGCAGAAATCGATCACATCATCTCTCGCGCGATGGCCAAAGACCCTGCGCAGCGTTACCAAACGGGCAGCGAAATGGCGGCCGACCTCCGTCAGATACGAGAGCGGATCCTCTCAGATGCGCAAGTATCCGCGCCTGCAGTTGAACCAGAAACCGCAGCTTCCACGGTCAGTCAGGCAAAAGCGTCAAGAGTTCCTACAGCGCGCGCGGAGAATACTTCTCCAAACGACATTGCCAAATCGCGAACGTCCGACCCTTCTCTACGGATCGTTACCTGGTTTTTTGTAGGTGCCGCGGTTGTAATGTTTCTGCTGTTCGGAATTGCCGGCGTCACATATCACCGAAGATTTTTCACGCCGGTCTGGCCCGCAAATCCGGAAAACGATCCGACCCCTCCGAGCGTCAACCTAGCGACTTCTACCCCTGCGGGCCTACAGACGCCACGTCAGGCGACCGCTAAACATACCAAAATTCAGGCCGCAGGCTCGGCACACACGGATCGCCCAAAACGGCTGACCGACACGTCAATGGTCCAGAAACATCCATCCACGAACTCGGCTGCCCCGCGCTCTCCTGCAGCTACAACCGCGATGCCGCCTTCTCTTTTGCGCTTACGGATTGAGGACAGCTTTACTTCCGCCGAGTTACAGGTATGGATCGATGACAAGCCCGTTTACAGCAGCACCGTGAGTGGCATCGTCAAGAAGCGGCTAGTGGTCTTCAAAGGCGTCCAGGCCTATCGCTCGGATTCGGTGCCGGTCAGCGCCGGCAACCATCGTTTCCGGGTTCGAGTACATGCGCTCGACGATTCCTACGACCAGTCCAGTACCCTTGCCGGCATTATCCCCAGCGAAGGCGAACGCCAACTGTTCATCGAGTGTACAAAGCACAAGCCCATCCACCTGGAACTGCAGTGAAGACGTGTTTTCCTGTTGCCTGCTCTGATTTCCACAAGCTTTTTGACTTGCCTCTCTGCTTTAACTCTCTGATAATACGCGCTAAGAGAAGCAAATAGCCGTGTATCGATATAACCGAGCGGACCTGCTGCGCATCCTGCGGATCACGCAGCGACAGTTGACCGCCTGGGAACGGGCGGGCTTGGTCGCGAGCGCCGATAGCTACTCCTTCTTCGATCTTCTTCAGATCAAGAAAGTCCGCGATTTATGTGCGGAAAAAGTGCGTCCCGGTATCATCCGCGAGTCTCTGTTAGCCATGCAACGCCAGGCTGCTGGCATGGAAAACCCTCTGCTCGAAGCTGGCGCTTATATCACGAACCATCATCGCGTAGTTTTTCGCCATGACGGGAAGCTCCTGGAGCCTATTGCCGGGCAGTTTCTGATGGATTTCTCCGGCAGCGGCCAGGTGGTCGCGAGTAAGGCCTCTACCGCTCCCAAACCGGTTCCGGTTGAGTCTGTAAGCGAGCTTTTTGTCCGCGGCATCAACTTGGAAGAGGATCCCACCACCCACGCTGCCGCCATCGAAACCTATTTAAGAGTCCTCGAACTAGACCCTAGTCACGCCGCCGCCCACATCAACGTCGGAACGCTCTACTACAATCGCCAGGAATATCAAGCCGCAGAGGCTCACTACCGCGCGGCCATCGACGCCGATTCCCGTTACGCTTTGGCCTACTTCGATTTAGGCAATGTCCTAGACGAAACCGGGCGCGTTGCCGAAGCTATCCAGGTTTATAAGACGGCTCTCCAACTCGCTCCGACGTACGCCGATGCCCATTACAACCTGGCCCTCGCTTACGAAAAAATTCGCGAGCCGCGCAAGGCTCTTAAGCACTGGCAGGCTTACGTCAAGCTGGATGCAACCGGACCCTGGTCTCTCCACGCCCGCAACCAGATCCAGCGTATTTTAAAGTCCGATCCCCTTAAGCTCGTCCTCAAGTAGACACGGCGTTCTACCACGGCAGTCCGGCTCAAGTGCTAAAATCTCGGGTTCATCAGCTCTCTCCTGAAGGTGCTCTTATGCCGGAAGCAACTCTCGCCGCTCCCCAGCCGACTCCGCTGACTTCTCTCACCGAAGATGAGGTCCTGTTTCGTGACAATATCCGTCAGTTCGCCGACGAAAAGGTTCGTCCTTTAGTCAAGGAGATGGATGAAAAGGGCGTCTTCGATCACCAACTGATCGAACAATTCTTTCAGCTCGGCATTATGGGCATTGAAATTCCCGAGCAATATGGCGGTGGCGCCGGCACTTTTTTCGAGGCAATTCTGGCCGTGGAAGAGCTCTCCCGCGTTGACGCTTCGGCAGGCGTTGTTGTCGACGTGCAGAATACCCTGGTCAACAACGCGCTTCTACGCTGGGCAAATGAAGAACAGAAGAAGCGCTACTTGCCGAAAATGGCGGCCGACACCGTCGGCGCTTATGCCCTCAGCGAAGCCGGTTCTGGATCCGATGCCTTCGCTCTTCAAACCAAGGCTGACCTGAAGGGAAGCGACTACGTCTTAAACGGCCGCAAGCTGTGGATTACCAACGGCAAGGAAGCCGGGCTATTTGTGCTCTTTGCCAGCATCGACCCCGCTGCCGGTTACAAGGGAATCACCGCCTTTCTCGTGGAAAAGGACTTTCCCGGTTTTACCGTAGGAAAGAAGGAAGACAAACTGGGCATCCGCGCTTCTTCCACCTGCGAACTCATCCTGGAAGACTGCCGCGTCCCAAAGGCAAATGTCCTGGGCGAGGCGGGCAAGGGCTATAAGATCGCCATCGAAACTCTCAACGAGGGCCGCATCGGCATCGGAGCGCAGATGGCAGGTGTGGCCCGCGGGGCCTGGGAATACGCCAGCAAGTATGCCCAGGAACGAAAACAGTTTGGCAAAGCCATCGCCGATTTTCAGGGAATCCAATTCCAGCTGGCCCAAATGGCCACCGAAGTCGAGGCGGCCCGCCTCATGGTCTATAACGCGGCCCGTATGAAGGATGCTGGCATGAACTTTGTCAAAGAGGCGGCCATGACCAAGCTCTTCTGCTCTCAAGTCGCCGAGCGGGTTACATCCCTCGCCATCGAAATCTATGGCGGATATGGCTTCACCAAGGACTACCCTGTCGAGAAATATTGGCGCGACTCTAAAATCGGTAAGATTTACGAGGGCACTTCAAATATGCAGCTGGCAACCATCGCCAAGCTGACTATGGGCGGAAAGTAGCTGAAAGCTCCTGCTGGACGCGGCTTTCGGCTCTGCAAGTCACCCCGGTAACACTGTCCGGTTACCTCTTATGTGCAGTGACTTTCACCCGGGCTTCGCCGCCAGCCCGGCTTCGGCTTACACAACCTACTTACCTTCAATAACTTAGTTCGCACGCAACCGTTGGTGCGTCAGCTGCATTCTGAGCGATCAGGCTGCTGGTTCTGGGGCCGAGAATCGGGGTGCCGTCTTGTTCGCTCACGAGAATTCTTTGAACCTCCCACTTCCGCAGCCGGCAAAGAAAAGTTCACTCTTGCCGGTTTTGGTGGTCTTGTTTCTGATTTCCTACGGCCTCATGGTGATGCTGGTCGTTGAACAGAACACCACCATGATGTCGCAACGCTACCTGATTCAGCAGCTTATGTCCGACAGCATGGAATTGAATTCCCTGAAGACCAAAGCTGTGTTCCAGCACCGCGCTGAGGCCCAGGCACAATCGAAGAATCAGTCCCAGACCCCGTCTTCCCAGGCGGCTCCCGAAGCTAAGAAGAACGCCCAACAGCCCGGCTTGCAAAGGAATGGAAGGAACATGCCTGAACGTCCACCCAAGGCCACATCGGACACGTTGGATGCGCGCCGGGCAGTGATTTTGGTTTAGGCGCTGTAGCTTAGTTGTCACGTTCGTTGTCAATTCACCCGACCCTGTGAGACGACGATGAAGACCCTACTGCTTGGAATGGCTCTTTTCTCGATCCCCGGATTCCGTGTTGCGCCACCGCCGGCGCGTGTCACCGGTCCGGTCCGATCGCAAATGCATCGCGGCGGCCGCTGGTACTTGGCGGAGAATGGCCATGCCGTCTACTGTCGTGGCCCAGTGATTACTGTCAATCTGGTTGACGGAGGCTTACGTCGTGTGGCCACCTACTGCCAAGGCGAGCATCCTCTCGTACCTTTGAGGGACTGAGCCGACCGTTCGCCGTTCTTCTATTCACCTTTGTCTGTTCGCCCAGGCAGCTCCGCTTTTGGCGACAAACTCCTTCGCCCTCCTGCCATCCAAACAAAACGATTCGCTAGGGCTGAAAAGGGGGTGCCGGCCATGGCCTCAGAACCGATCCCTGAACCATTGACCAATCAGGAAGTTCGTCCCGAAGACGAAGCCAGCTTTGCCGAAACCCGGGTTCCAGGACCCGAGCTGGTAGCGGTGGGCCCGCCCACGCCGCCGGAACGGGAACTGCCTTCGGCTCCCAAAACCGAGCAGCTGAAGCAAAAAGTCCAGGAAAAGGTCGATGACCTGAAAGAGACCGTAACCCGCACCACAGCGCGCGCCAGGGAGCAGGCGGCAGAGACATACGAGCGTGCCCGGGACACGGTCGCGAACGCCTACTCGCAATCCCGCGACAAAACTGCCGAGACGCTGCAACGAACGCGTCTCCGCTCCCGCTATTACA
This sequence comes from Terriglobales bacterium, assembly GCA_035691825.1. GTDB lineage: Bacteria > Acidobacteriota > Terriglobia > Terriglobales > Acidobacteriaceae > Gp1-AA122. The sequence goes on from DASSIO010000055.1 coordinate 7,749, forward strand.
TGGATGAATACCCGTTGCGCGTCATTGCCGGCGTTGGTGCCGCGGCTTTTGTGATGGGCATAATCCTGCGAATCTGGAGGTCCAACCGCAATGCCTGATCGATATCCAGAAAACAATGGACGCACTTTAGCCGAGGTAATCGGCGAAATCAAAGAGGAAACCAAAGAGTTCGTGCAGACCCGGGTCAGCATGTTCGTCTCCGAAATGCGCGAGAAAACCGCCCACTCGAAAAGTGCAGCTATTTACGGAGCGATCGGCCTTGCCCTGCTCTGGACGGGCTTTCTCATGCTGACGCTCTGCCTCGTTGCGCTGGTCACCGTCGCTTTTTGGGGAAGCCCCTATGCCTGGTTCTTCGGTTTCCTCGTCATCGGCTTCGTATGGACCGCGCTCGGCGCGATGCTCGCGATTGCGGCCATTCGCGCATTCAAAGGCCTTACTCCGGACCGCACGATGAAAGTCCTCAAAGATGACAAGATTTGGCTGCAAAGCGAAGTCAGGAGCGAGATATGAGCCCGAATGAGAGCCAGGTTCCAAGTTATACGCTGGAGGTTCGTGCGGCTGATGAACGCCGGCGGTTGGGAAGTTCTGTTGCCGAACTCCGCAGCGTCATGCGCGAGAAGCTGGATGTGAAAAGAACCGCCCGGCAGTATCTGCCGCTGGCATCTGCGGTCGTCGCGTTAGTTGGCCTAGGCGCCGGTTACAGCTTCGCCGGAATCTTTACCAGAAGTTAGTTAGGCGTTTTTACTGCAAGTTAGAAGGCGTTTCTTAAATGCAATTGCGAGTCTTAGCACCGGAGCAGATACCGTAACGAGTCCTAGCCGGCCGGGGCGGGAGCGGCGCGCTTCAGCCGCTGGGAAACGAAATTAGGGGGGCTTTAGCCCCCGAGCGAATACGGAGATTAACCTATGCCAATGATGAATACCGTTGCCGGAGCAGTTAGCAAACGTCTTCCCAAGGTCGTCTCCCCCAAGGGGCACGCCATCATCGATTACATCACTGCCGGGTCTTTTTTGCTGGCAGGTATGCTCTTCTGGAAGCGAAACAAACGGGCTGCTTTGGGCGCGCTGGTCTGCGCAGGCGCCGATCTTACTCTGAGTCTCTTGACGGATTATCCCGGTGGCGTGGCAAGCGTCATCAGCTTTCCCACGCATTGCAAAATCGATCTTGGTCTGGCCGCTATGACCGCCGAGATGCCGCGCTTCATGAAGTTTGAAGACGACGCCGAGAAGAAATTCTTCCTCATGCAAGGGGCCGGCATTATCACCGTAACGAATCTCACCGACACTAATCGTCCGCTATACAGGTTGCAGGAACGCATCGAGCACGCTCGCGAGCGCCGCGCAGCGTAATAATATGTAAGTCCGTGTTTCTTACTGCCTTCATACAGATAGACCTGTTGTATCTTTGGCTGAGTGCTCACTGTATCTTTATTTTATTTTTGGCTTGACAATCCGTAGTTCGCAGCTATACTGCTGTTCGTTCATCCAGCTTCCCACCTTATTCACGTCAAGGATGAGTTTCTCGGCTGGGGTACTCAGTCGCATCAGGGGCCGATCCAGGGAACAACAGAGCCAATAAATTGCTCATGAACGGAGGGCAGTATGGCACTCTTCTCGGCTCCGTCCGCGCACACGTGTGTAAAACGCAGCTTCCCGGCTTACTCGGCAATCACGTTTTTCATTCTGCTGTCTTTTTCGCTGAGCGCCCAGGTCGCCGATCGCAGCGGAATCAAGTCGCACCCTGCAACGGAGCCAACTAGCCAGCAGGAGCTATTTATCCCCTACTGGACCGTTGAACCCGGCTGGCATACCGACCTCGAAATCAGGAACAACATCTCCTGGCGAGATTTGGAAGTATCGCCTTTCTTGCAATTAGCCGACGGCAGGCAGATCGCATTGACTCCCGTCCGGTGCATCCGAATGAGGTAAAGGACATCGATTTGCACTCGGCGATCGGCAGCACGTCCGGCCCGCTCTATGGCTCCGTTCTATTGCGCTTTTCCGGACACCACCCGCTAAACATCTTCACGGCCAGCATCGTGCACCACGAGGGCTACCCGATTAACTTTCACTTCGACGCTGTCGTGGTTACGCCGGGGGTCGAGCGCCAGTCCCATGAGACAGTGTGGTGGCTGCCTCACAATACGAGCGATGGGTTTCTTATTGTCTCGAGTCTCACAGCACGCGGCGCGCGGGTCCGAGTGCAGATGTCCGATAACCTGGGGCACGTGTTTTCCTCAGTTGTCCAGCTTCACGGCTTCGAGACCAGACGCGAGTCGATCCGCGACCTCGTGTTGAGTGGCCGCCTGAGCGGCAGCTATGGCGGCGTTCGTGTCTTGCCGGACAAGAATTCGGGGCAAATCAAAGCGGAGTTGGTGCTCTTCGACGAGAGCGCAGGTTTCTCCGCAATCATGAAGTCCTTCGGTCGCGCAGGTGACGACCAACCTGAGGAGCACAGCGTTCGCGGGCCGCTGATGGCGCTCTCAAATCCCGATCCGCGCCTTGGCTTGCCAGCCGGGACCACGCTCAGGCCGTTCCTCTTCCTGCGAAATACGTCACGCCATGCCATTACGCCGAAAATCGACGTAAATTGGCAGGCAGAGTCAATGGCGGGCGTCGCGCAGTTGAGTACCTCCACGATCCCGCCCGGGGCTGTCCGCCAATTCGATTTATTAAACCTGCAGAGCAGCCATCAGGTGCCCAAAGACGCGCACTGGGCAACCGTGTCAGTCTCCTACCAGGGCAGCGAAAACGACTTGATTGTTCTTGCTGCCAGTTACGATCCCACCTTCCGTTACGGTCTGCAGACGCCGTTCTTCTCCAGTCTTTCCTATGCCTGGAAAGGCGGTCGGTGGGAAGTAGGGCCTGATCACGATACTTTCCTCACTGTAGGCAACGGAGCCAACAAGCCGGCCCAAGCGGCTGTCACATTCTTCTACAATGGAGCCAGCAACCGCTACGAGGTCCCTACTCGCACTCTGAAGCCGGGCGAGCAGTTCTTTATCGACATGGCGGAGATCGTCCACAACCAGATTCCCGACATGAACGGCAAGACCATCCCGCCGGACATTACGTCGGGATCGTACGAGGTCCTCGAGCCGGGGGCTTTCGCCGGCCACCTCTATGAGAACAAGATCCACATCGATCGTGCCTACGGCACTGCGGTTTATGGTTGTGCGTTCTGTTGCGGAGCACAGGCGGTAGAGCTTGCCCCTGACCCGTTCGGGTTGTTGACTGGCGGTTCCGGCGATATGTCATTCATGTCTGAGGATAGCTGCACGGCGACTTGGGGAAACGCGACATCGCTCTCGTTTGGTTGGAATACATCAAACTCAGCAATTGCGACAGCCAGCTCTCCGCTGGTGCACGGCGTCGCAGCGGGATCTACCCAGGCAAACGCAACTGCGAACCTGACGAAACCTAGCCTTAAGTTCGCCGGAACACCGGCTTGCCAGTCCCAGGATTTTCCAACCAGTGGTCCAGTCAATGTGCGTCAGGTCTCGCAGAGTCCGTTGGCCATTTCGATGTCCACTGGAGACACGAATCAGAATATCAGCGTCACCGAAAGTGGACCTGCGGGCAATCTCGCGTTTTCTGTGGGCCTTACCAGCAATCCAAATAGCGGGTGTGCAAGCACAGTCACGATTCCCGGAAATAGCAACTTTTCGGGAAGCGCGGGTTTCAAGGTCTCGGCCAGCAGCACCACATGTACTAATGGCTTTGGATCACCCTCTGGGATATTTGGCGCCACAGCCTGCGTTACTGGAGCCTGCTCTGCTCAAGGAACAACCATAAGCATCCCACCACAGGTCTTGATTCAAGTTCTTTATGGTGAAGCACACGGCCAAGCAGCTGCAGGCGATTCAATATCAGAACCTGCGATTGGGTCTTCCATCAAGGATCGTTTCGGTAGATCTGAGTTCCCCGGCGGCAGTACTTCAACCTATCAGGCGGTCGTCATCGCCAGCCAATACGCTGGCATAAACACGTCTATTACAACCGGTGTTAATCCCGAACTGAGTGTCGCAATCAATCTCTTCAACGGCACGCAGTCCGACACAGTAGCCGGTTCTCCATGTTTTTTCAGTCCCACGGCTGCCGACTGGTCGGCGCTTCAAGCCGCGCTGAAGAGCGGAACGGCTACGATGCCCAGCCTTTCATCAAACGATCCTAGGTGCTATGCGCAGTCGAGTCCGAGTCGGCAAATAGTCTACAAGTCGTCGATTGGCAAGAACGTTAACGGCAATGGTGCACCTGCATTTGTCTTCGAACGGCAGAAGTCAAGCAACACCGTCCCAGCAGTCGTGCAGATTCAGTAAGGGGAGATATGGCGAAGTATGTGTTCCTCTTAATTTCGATGTTAATGTTTCACCCGTATACCCTGCGGGCTGCCGAGTGCCATGATGTGAAAGAGAGGTACGCCGAGCTAAACCGGCCGCTACGCGTTGACTACGCAGGCGAGCAAGCTTACCTTTCGGTGCGAGATGCTCAGACCGAGGCGATTCACAGGTTCATGGTCGAGCAACTATTGAACAGGCTCAACTCAGGGCTCCAAGCCTTGGGAGACTTGAAAGCGTTCACCGAATGTGTCCAAAGCCTGGTTCCCGAGAATTCAGTCACCGTCGAGGTGACAAACTTTCCGCTCGTCTTACCGTTAACTCCGCATGCAGCCGTAGCCGTTGGATACCAGATATATCGCGGCTGGAGCGCTGTTCCTGATGATCGCTACTATTTTGAAGCCTTTGGCGAACACGAGGGAAAGTGGCGCCTTGATGGCAGTATTGGGTCAAGTTTTGACGGCTCCACGCTATTTGTGCAGCCAATTGATGCGGGCAAGTCGGGCGAGAACTGGTTTCTGTTTTCGGGTATCCGCCTGGGCAATACTGGAGGAATTCTTCACCTTGAGGTCGTCAGCTATGACGGCAAAGCGCTGAAATCCGTATGGACCGACTCGCTTCCGCGAGTTTCCCTAACTGCTGTCTACCGGAATTACATTCTACTCGATGGCGAAGCCACTAATGCGTCAGGCCACTATTTTGAATTTCGCAAACGGTTGGATGTAGTACCGTCGGGTCTGAAAGAGCACACAGACGAGCCGAAGCGTTGATGAGTTGGGGTGAGTCACAGCTCCGACCATGTCGCAGGCACCAGCGTCCCGATGCCTCGCAGCACTTTCTTGGGTGGGGCGATTAGCCAGCTGGAGCACTTCTTCCGCTCCGCTCTCCCATCCGCTACATTGTCTTCATGCCCAAGTTCGAAAAGCACATCTTCATCTGCTGCAACCAGCGGCCGCCGGGCAGTCCCCGGCCCTGCTGCGATCCCCAGGGCAAGGCCGAACTGCAATGGATTTTCAAACAGAAGCTCGCCGACCGCGGTCTAAAGCACCGGGTTCGCGCTAACAAATCAGGATGCCTGGACCAGTGCGAGCACGGCCCCAACATCGTCGTCTATCCCGACGCTGTCTGGTACGGACACGTCACCGAAAACGACATCGACGAGATCATCGATTCCCACATCCTCGGCGGCAAGCCCGTCGAACGGCTGGTTCTGCCGGATTCCTGCATCAATGCGTATTGCGAACATCGGAAGCCAAAGGTTGCGTCGGGGGGAGACAAGGTAGCAACTTCGCCACGACAACAGTGAGAACCGCGACCGGAAAAAAATGGCGCGCCTGGCCCGACTCGAACGGGCGACCCTCTGCTTAGAAGGCAGATGCTCTATCCACCTGAGCTACAGGCGCGTGGGCGTGCAGAATCCGTCACCGGACCCCACGCTATTATTCTACCCGCTTCTTTGGCGGGCAAGGAATTCGTGCTGTGAACCATTCGGATGCGGAACTCCGGAGCTTAAATGTCGCGAGGGAGCTTTAATGCCGCGCCGGGGCCGAGGACGAGAATTCGTCGCGCTTGATTACCTTCCAGATGTGCCAGGTCGTTCCTTGAATTTGCTCCGTGGCCACCTCGCTTACCGGAATAGAATTGGGAATCGGAGCGACCCGTTCTTGGCGCTCATCGTTCGAGGAAGCTTGGACGATGTAGTCGACGCTCTCCTTTGCGACGAATTCGTTTGTGAGGCGTGGCGGCAACTCTGCCGTTGCGATCACTATATTGTTCAATCGCTTCCCGGCCAGCACAAAGTTGTTCGTCATGAAGCCAGTGTCGTTGAGCACGTGAGTTCCGTTGGGAAGATCATCAATCATGGCAGGATATCCATAGAACTCTGCCCTGCTCCACTCGCCGGTTCGAATGCGATGAAATAACCGCTGCGCCGGAATAGAACTGCTGATCACAACCGTGCTGATTATCGAAAGCGTGAGCAGTAGGCCCGCCCAGTTTGACTCGGTTCGAAACAGCGCCGACAAAAATGCGGTGCTCAGCACGCATGCTAGAACCAACATCGGCAATCCGTACCTTGGCGTCTGGTGCAGAACCGTCCACCAGCATGCCAATAGTAAAAACCAAATTAGTAGCAGAAGGATGTCGGCTCTTCGGCAGAATCTTCGGCGAAGAATGCAGTAAATGAGAAAGCCCAGGCCAACGGGCACAAATGTGGCAAAAGCGGCTCCTAGTCCGCCACCCTCGCTGTAAGGCTGCATCCACGCATTCGGATGCCGCAACCCTTCTGTCCAGGGGTAGATCAGCCATCCCGCGTGTGCGCTAACAAACTTTAGTTGCGAACTGGCAGTGTTGATCTGCGATGGCTCATAGCCGGCAAAGATTACCTTCCGGCCGACAGATACTTGCAATGGATAAATGGGATTTGCCGTCGCATGGTAATTCCTCCCAAACCAGAACGCGCTCGGTAGCAGCACGCCTGTGATCATGACACCGGTCAGTAGCAGCATCGATCGCTTGTGTACTGCCCTCTCCCGAAATAGCATGGCGATCACGATTGCAAAGAACAAAGCGCCATAAAGATAAAAAACTGCCTTTGTGCCGATGCTGACTCCGCAGGCCAACGCCGACAAAGCAACCACAGGAACTGACAACTCTTGAGTGTTTTGACCCGAGTCTCGATAACGAGACAGAAATACTGCGACCGCCGCAATCAAGAATGCAGTCGCAAATAAATCCACGTAGTCCATGAAGGTCTGGAATTGCACAATGGGTATGCTGAGAACAATAAGTACGGCCGCAATTCGAGAATTGCGATTCTCGTGCCCCATTTTCTTGATTATTTCGTAAGAGGCACACGCGAGCGCAATTGCAGAGATCCAGTTGAAGCATGATGCCAATGCCTGTCTACCGGTGTCGAGCAGCAGCATCATGAGCACCTCGCCATTACCGGAAAGGCTAAGACGCCAGACACGGGAAGCAGGAAGTTGGAGCGATCCTTGTTGAAGCCAGCTGACGGCAATAGGAAGATGATAGGAAACAGAGTCCCATCCGAATGGATACGATGTAAGTAGATTCAGAGCAAAGAGGCCGTAGGATATGGCCAGTGCCGCTGCCGATGCGCTCAGATACCACGGAATGGGGCGTCGCGGCATCAGGGTAGAGCGGACAAATTGTTTCTTACTGATTGGCCTAAATCTGGACCAACCCAGAGCAATAGCTAATAGGACCAGCTGGAATATCGCACCTTCAGGGATTGTGACTTTGTCAACGAGGCCTGCGATCTGCAAAGCCGCCAGCACCTGCACGGGAAAAATGAGCAGTACGGTCCAGATCAGGAGAAATACCATGACTCGGAACGGGGCCGACTTCCAATCAGAGAAATATATGCCGACGACGTATGCAGTCGTTGCCGACGCGAGCAATACAATCCAGGGCAGCCAGGCCGCTACCATCTTCTTACCCTTTACAGATCAGGTGATGTCACTTTCTGAGGAGAATATGGAGAAATTGCCGAACAGCAAAGCTGTGTATTAACCAGGCAACATAGCTGGCTATCGAGAGTGCCACAAGAACTCGTCCCGGATATACGCGGTACATCGTTATGAAATCCAATTTAGAAAGTGCCTTTGCGGTGGGGGCCCGAACTACAATTCCTGTTGCTTTCGGGAAACCTGCCAAGACAAATCTATCTCGTTAAGATACCCGAGCGTCCGGCCTGAGTTGTCCTCGACTTGTAAAAAGCTGGTTACGTTGGGAACCGGGCTCGATCCTACGGACACACTGTACTTTGAGAGAGTTACAGCCCATTGGCACTACATCCCGGGCGAGAGGCGCCAAATCAACCCAAGCTTAGCAGTACATCCAGGTAAACTAGCCAACTCTACTCTAGGGGTTCTGCTTCAATTCCAATGTTCTTTTCGCCCCGGGCCTTCTTCTCGTTGTATTTCCTGACCCAGGCCTCGAAGCTCTTACCTGCAGCCGTATCTTTTCCGGTAAAAGCCAGTCCGGCAATATCGCTGTACCTGATTGAGATCTTTCCGGGCCGGTCCTTAGGGATAATTCTCAAAATGCATTCGTCGAGGTTGGAACCATCCGCCCGGCGGTCGAAAACGTAGCCTTCCATCATCTGCCCATCCTTAAGGGTGATGGTCAGGTCCCCGCGATAGTCGAACGCCTTCTCGAACGCCGTCCGAATCTCCTCGTCAGTGGCCATCGAGGGCACCCAGCCCTGCAGGTTTTCGTGCACCGTCCCTAATTTCTCATCTTGTTCTTCGGAAATGTGGGTTGGCTCGGGCATAACCTACACCTGCGGACTGGTTGAGATCTGTACCAGCGGCCCTGAGTTCCGCGCCGGAGTGGCCGGCGCGCCGCCATCCACATCGGGATCGTCGTACCGATCGAACAGCGTCGCCCGAACCGTCGCCAAGAAACCGCCTAGCGATCCAAACGTATGGTTCACCGCGCTTGCCTCGTAGCCGCTGTGTACCATGCAATTCGCGCACTTAGGATTGCCGCTCTCGTATCCATATCGTTCCCAGTTGGTATCCCGAATCAGTTCCTCAAATGTGTCCGCGTACCCATCCTGGAGCAGGTAACAAGGCTTTTGCCAGCCGAAGATGTTGTAAGTCGGCATACCCCATGGAGTGCACTTGTACTCGCGCCGTCCCATCAGGAACTCCAGGAACAGCGGGCTCATGTTGAACTTCCACTTCTTCTCGCGGTTACTCAGGATGTTTCGAAAGAGCCGCCGAGTTTTCTTGCGGCTGAGAAAGTGTTCCTGGTCAGGAGCCTTGTCGTAGGTGTATCCCGGCGAGAGCATAAGCCCTTCCACGCCAAGCTCCATCATCTCGCTGAAAAACTCGCGTACGCTCTTGGGATCCGCCCCTTCGAACAAAGTCGTATTGGTCGTCACCCGAAAGCCGCGCTCAAGGGCCAGCCGGATCGCCTCCACCGCCTTGTCGTACGTACCCTCGCGGCAGACCGAAAAATCGTGATGCTCACGCTGGCCATCCATGTGCACAACAAAGGAGAAGTACTTGCTGGGCTTGAACTGGTCCAGCTTGTCCTTCATCAGCAAGCCATTCGTGCACAGGTATACGTATTTCTTGCGTGCCAGAATGCCTTCCACGATCTCTACGATTCGCGGATGCATGAGCGGCTCGCCTCCAGGAATGCTCACTAACGGAGCCCCGCATTCATCCACCGCGCGAAGACACTCTTCGGGCGTGAGTTCCTTCTTCAGGATGTGAGCCGGATACTGGATCTTGCCGCAGCCCGCGCATGCCAGGTTGCAGCGCATCAGCGGCTCCAGCATGAGCACCACGGGAAAGTGCTTGCGCCGCTTAAGCTTCTGGCCCACTACGTAGGACGCGACGGTCCACATCTGTGATACGGGAACAGGCATGCTAGCTTCGCTATCCTTTGGGCAAGGCTTCGCCCCACCCCACACTTCGTAATTCTATTAGATGCCGTGGAGATTTGGGCGGCCAAAGAGGCCAAGTGCTCAGGTGATCATTAAAGCGCTGAAAACACGGCCTCAGCGGAACCAACCTTGCTGCGCGATTGCCGCTCAGAAGCTAACGCTTTGCCCTTGCGGTACTATGTTCCACCACGATGCCTGGACCCTCGCGAGTTGCTGCTGCCTTCGTGCTGCTGGTTGCTGCGGTTTGCCCCATCCCCAGCTTTGCCCAGCTGGATAGCAGTGCCTTCCGCGAACAGATACTAACTTACCGGGCAGCGCACGAGAAGCAACTCCTGACCGAATTCGTCGACCTTCTCTCGATCCCTAATCACGCCTCCGACCAGCAGGGGATCGAGAGAAACGCTGCAACAATTCAGAAAATGTTGCAGGCGCGGGGTGTCGCCGTCCAGTTGCTCCGCATTCCCGGGGCGCCTCCTCTCGTTTACGGGGAACTGCATGCACCCGGTGCTCGCTCCACTATCGGCATTTATGCCCATTACGACGGCCAACCCGTCGATCCGAAGCAGTGGCGCAACCCGCCGTTCTCTCCCATTCTTCGTGACGCCGCCGGGCGACAACTCGAATGGGCTTCCCTCGGTACTTACGACCCTGAGTCGCGTATCTATGCCCGTTCCTCTAGCGACGACAAAGCGCCCGTCGAAGGCACCATGGCCGCTCTCGACGCGCTGCAGGCCTCCCACATACCGCTTTCCACCAACGTCAAATTCCTGTTTGAGGGCGAAGAGGAAGCCGGCTCCCCGCACCTCGCCGATCTGCTTCAGCAACATCCCGACACTCTGCTCGCGGATATCTGGTTGCTGTGCGACGGCCCTGTCCACCAATCCCGGCGCATGCAAGTCTACTTTGGGGCTCGCGGCGAAACCGATCTGGAGATGACCGTCTATGGCCCTGCACGTCCGCTGCACAGCGGTCATTATGGAAACTGGGCGCCCAATCCGATCATTTTGCTCACTCATCTGCTCGACAGCATGCGCGATACTGACGCGCGAATCCTCATCCCGGGCTTCTACGCCGATGTCCGCCCCCTCACCCCGGCCGAGAAGCAGGTGCTGGCCGAAACTCCTCCTGTCGATGATCAACTCAAGAAAGAGCTAGGTCTTGCCACTCCCGAAGGCGACGGTGCGCCCATCGCCGAGCAGATACTCAAACCGGCTTTCAACATCCGTGGTATTCAGGCGGGACACGTCGGCAGCGAAGCCGCCAATGTCATCAGCACCGAGGCTAGAGCTTCGATTGATTTCCGCCTCGTTCCCGATCAAACGCCTGACAAGGTTCGCCAGGAAGTCAAGGATTTCATCACCAAGCAGGGCTTCTTCATTGTCCACGAGGCGCCAGATCTGGCCACCCGGCAAGCTCACGCGCGAGTTGTGAAGCTGGATTGGGGCTCCGGCTACCCGCCCTATCGAGCCTCCATCGACAATCCGGCCGCTCAGAATGTGCTGCAAGCGATTGAAGACGGAATAGGCTCGCCCGCCATTAAGGTCGTGTCTCTCGGAGGCAGCATCCCCATGTATCTGTTCGAAGGGAGAACGCACACTCCCGTCATCGGGGTGCCCATCGCCAATCACGACAATAATCAGCATGCCGCGGATGAAAATCTGCGCTTGCAAAATCTCTGGGACGCGATTCAGATTTATGCCGCAATTTTCGCGCGTTACGGCGAAAAACCGGCTGCGGGACACTAACCTATGCCCTCCGTCTCAGCTCCGCACGTAGTCAACATCGAAGACTTGCGCCGCATCGCGCAACATCGCGTCCCAAAAGCCGTCTTTGACTACCTCGACGGCGGCGGCGAAGGCGAGAATACACTGCGCGAGAACTGCCGCGTATTTCAGGACGTCACCTTCCGGCCTCGTCATGCCGTGGCGGTCGGAGGCTGCGACCTGCGCACCAAGGTTTTGGGAACGGAGTTCTCTCTACCTTTTCTACTCGCTCCCGTCGGATATAGCCGCCTCATGCATCCGGACGGTGAATGCGCAGCTGCACGTGCTGCTGGAAAGGCGGGCACGGGCTACATTCTTTCCACCATCTCCGGACACAAGCTGGAAGACGTGAAAGCTGCCTCCTCCGGCCCATGCTGGTATCAGATGTATCTGGTCGGGGGCCGCGAGGTCGCTGAAGCAACCATTGCCCGCGCCAAGGCCGCCGGCTTCTCCGCTCTGGTGCTGACCATTGACACAGCGGTAGCGGGAATCCGCGAGCGCGACTTCCGCAATGGCGTCGCGGAATTGCTGAGCGGAAACTTGTTCGCCATGCTCCCCTTCCTCCCTGACGTCCTGGCCCATCCCGCATGGCTGGCCTCTTTCCTTCTCGATGGCGGTGTCCCGAAGCTTGCCAACGTGGTTGTTCCCGGCAGCGGCCCCATGACACTCATGGACATCAGCGCCGCTTTGGCTAGTTCCGTAGTGACTTGGGCCGACATCAAGTGGCTGCGCGAAGCTTGGCCTGGGCCAATTATTGTGAAAGGCGTGCTGACGGGCGACGACGCCCGCCATGCCGCGGATGAAGGCGCTGCCGCTGTTGTGGTTTCCAATCATGGAGGCCGCCAGCTGGATGGGCTCTCCGCGACTTTAAGAGCACTGCCGGAGGTCGTGTCTGCCGTGGGCGACAAGATCGACGTTCTCATGGACGGCGGCATCCGCCGTGGCACCGATGTGGTCAAGGCAATCTGCCTTGGCGCCCGCGCAGTTCTCGTAGGCCGTGCCTACGCTTACGGGCTCGCGGCGGCGGGAGAAGCTGGCGTCAACCGCGCCATCGAAATTCTGCGTGCGGATGTCGAACGCACCCTTCGCCTGCTCGGCTGCCCGTCCATTCGCGAGCTTGACCGGAGCTACGTCGAGTTCCCTGCCTCCTGGTGCCGCTCGACGAAGCTTGCATAGCATTTGCAGCGAAGCCGCAAGACGGTATCCTCTCCCCGTGACGCTTTCGGTCGTCATCATCACCTATAACGAAGAAGCCAACCTCGCGCGCACGCTCGAAAGCGTGAAGCCCCTGGTTGCCAGCCATGGGAGACTCACAGATAACGAAATTATCGTTGTGGACTCCGGCTCGAGTGACAGGACAGTGGAGATTGCTAAAAACGCAGGGGCGAAAGTCATTGTGGAAGCATGGCGCGGCTATGCGGCACAAAAAAACTTTGCACTCGAGAAAGCTCATGGTACGTGGATACTTAGCATCGATGCCGACGAGGAACTTAGCGAAGACCTGCGCCGCGAAATCAGTTTGGCCATTGGTAGGCAAGCTTTGCTCAAATTTGAACTGCCGGCAGACAGACCGGAGTTTGTTGACGGCTTCTTCCTAGCGCGTAGGAATTTCTTTCTGGGCCGCTGGATGAAGCACGGTGGCTTTTGGCCGGACCCAAAGTTGCGCTTATTCCGTAGGGGAAAAGGTCGATTTGAGCTGCGCACGGTACACGAAGATCTTTACGTAGAGGGACGGACTGCTAACCTTGAGCACGGCGCCCTGATCCACCATTCCTACCCCACCCTGTCCGATTACATTGACCACACGAACCGCTACTCCTCTCTCGGCGCTGAAATGACCGTCGCGAGAGGCCGCACTGGCTTCAACATCATCAACATCGTCCTCCGCCCCCTCGCAACTTTCATTTACAACTACTTTTTCCGCCTCGGCTTTCTCGACGGCCGTGAAGGCCTCCTCCTGCATCTCTATCACTCCGTCTACGTCTCCTGGAAATACGCCAAAGCCTGGGAGCTCTCCCGCAAGGGACAAAGCTAAGCTGTCATCCCGAGCGACGCCCGATTGAGCGAAGCAAAGGAGGGCAAGTCGAGAGCTTGCCCTGAGTATCCATGGGCCTTTCCACCCACCGAACGGGATAAAAACTGGGGTGCCCATGTCTCGCCGCTTTTGCGAGACATGGGAGTTTCGACAGAGCGAAGTGGAGGGACCTGGCGTTTACGGACGGCCTCCCCGGCCGTCCTGCCGAGCGAAGCTCGGGTCAGTGCCCACCCGACCATCCGGTCGGTCAATGTTGCCGCACCCAAACAGCTCTTCTATCATCAAAGGTTATTTGGGGAGAGCATGGCCGACACCAGAAAACCCAATCAGAAGCTAGTCGAGAGCCCAATCGCCGACCTCTTCGAGGGACGTCATCCCGCCGATTCCGAAAAGCAATGGGCGGACAAAACGCTTTCGCCTACTTTAGAGAAAGCTCCCGAAAAGCCAATCGGCGCTCCCACTGGCACCAACGTTGACGAAAATGGCCAGGCTCGCTTTACCACCATTTCCGGCGTTCCCGTGCGCCGTCTCTATTCTCAAGCCGACCTGCCGGAAGACTGGACTTATGAGAAGTACCTCGGCTACCCGGGCCAGCCGCCCTTTACGCGCGGCATTCACGCCACTGGCTATCGCGGCAAGCTGTATACCATGCGCCAGTTTTCCGGCTTTGCCTCGCCGGAGGAGACCAACCAGCGCTACAAATACCTGCTTGAGCACGGTGGCAGCGGCCTCTCTGTCGCGTTCGATCTCCCGACCTTGATGGGATACGACTCCGATCATCCCGCCAGCGAAGGCGAAGTGGGCAAATGCGGTGTTGCTATCGATTCGCTCGAGGACATGGAGATCCTCTTCAACGGCATCGACCTGGAGAAAACTACCGTATCGATGACCATCAATTCGCCCGCTTCAGTGCTGTGGGCGATGTACCTGGTCGTGGCGGAAAAGCAGGGGGCTGACTGGAAGAAAATTTCGGGAACGATTCAAAATGATATTCTCAAGGAATATATCGCGCAGAAGGAGTACATCTACCCGCCCGCACCTTCGATGCGGCTCGTCATCGACACCTTTGAGTTCGGCTCCAAGTTCACACCGCGCTTCAACACGATCTCGATCAGCGGCTATCACATCCGCGAGGCGGGATCGACCGCGCTGCAGGAACTGGCATTCACGCTGTATGACGGCGTCGAGTATGTGGACTGGGCATTGCGGCGCGGTCTCGACATCGATGAATTCGGTCCTCGCCTGAGTTTCTTCTTCAATGCTCATAACGATTTCTTCGAGGAAATCTCGAAGTACCGCGCTGCCCGCAAAATCTGGTATCGCGTGATGAAGGATCGGTTCCACGCAAAGAGCCAGCGCACCTGGCTCATGCGTTTCCACACTCAGACGGCGGGCGTCTCCTTGCCCGCTCAACAGCCGATGAACAACATCGCGCGCGTCGCGATTCAGGCTTTGGCGGCTGTTCTCGGCGGCACGCAATCGCTGCACACCGATGCCTACGACGAAGCTCTTGCCCTGCCCACCGAGGAAGCAGCTCGCATTGCGCTCCGAACCCAGCAAATCATCGCTTACGAATCGGGTGTAACTCAGACCGTGGACCCGCTGGGGGGATCGTATTTCCTGGAGCGCATGACCCTCGACATGGAAAACGGCGCGTTTGATTACTTCAATAAGCTGGATGCCATGGGTGGCATGGTTAAAGCCATCGAGCGCGGCTATCCACAGAAAGAAATTGCCGAAGCCTCTTATCAGTACCAGCGCGCGGTGGAAGCCAACGAGAAAATCATCGTCGGTGTCAACCAGTTTCAGATTGAGGAAGAAGCGCCTTCTATCCTCTATATCGACGAGACCGTCGCGCGCCAGCAGAGCGCAAAGCTTCAGACCTTGCGCCAGCGGCGATCCAACGACGAGGTGCAACGGCGGCTGGAAGCTCTTAAGCGAGCTGCTGCCCAGGAGCCTCGAGTAGGAACTGACGGCAGGATCTCCGATGCCAACACCATGCCCTATATCATCGACGCTGTGCGCGCCTACGCCACCGTGGGCGAGATCTGTGGCGCGCTTCGCGAGGTGTACGGAACCTATACCGAAGTAAGCATCACCTAGCACCTCACAAGGGCCTCAAAAGCGCCAACCGCCGCATCTCAGGTCCGGAGAACTGCGCCTGAGTTCCAAAACTGTCATCCCGACCAAGTGATTGGATCGGCATTGCCGATCCAACCGCGCGTGGAGGGACCTTGCGTCTGCGACGGCAACCACGTTCCTCTAGCATTCATCTCACAGGTTCATGAAAAACTTCTGTATGCGCGCCACGCTTTCAGTGTTCTTTTCCGGATTTCTGCTGATCAGCGCTGCCTGTGGCAAGCGCCACGTGACTCTGAACCCGTCCAGTTCTGTCCCTGCAGCCAGTGCAACTGCGCAACTCACGCAGGATAAGAACGGCAACACGATTGTTGATTTGAAAGTAAAGCACCTGGCGAAGCCAGAGAACCTTACGCCGCCTCGCTCAGTCTACGTGGTCTGGATTCAGCCCTCGGGAAGCGCCCCCCTCAAGCAAGGGCAGCTCAACGTGGATTCCAACTTGAATGGTGAATTCAAGTCGCCTACCACCTATAAGAGCTTCGATATCTTCGTGACCGCCGAGGACAGTGGTTCCGTCACTCAGCCCTCAGGACAGGAAGTCTTGCGGCAAAACGTTAGAGGTTAGCCACCTGACGCCAGAACTACTTTGTTCCGATGGCGGACTTTTGCGGACGCGGCGGCTCTTCCGCCGTGGTCATCGGTTTTCTGTTCTGCCGGTCAAACGCGTCGGTAAGCTGCCGCGTGAGTTCCAGCAGCTTTTCGGGATCTTTTTCGTGAGAAGCCTGCTCGGCAATCTCGTGCCAGTCCCGCGGCCTGCCTGCATCCTCGCCCATGTTCATCCTCCAATCGTATGCCCTTGGGTCAAATCATAGGCACTCCTCCACCTATAGAAAGCGCCAACAAGCGACAGCTCGAATGTACGGCTTCGAACAGACCGGACAGTAAAGCATTTATGGGACGGGCGGCCTGCTTGTGACCTGCCGGGAAGCCCGTTCTAGCGCAGAAACTCTTCTAACTCGATACCGCGGTCGGTTTTTTCGTCGCGATATTTGACAATGACCGGCGTGTAGAGGGACAGGTTCCACTCCGCCGCTTTTCCTTTTGTCACCGCTCGTGACCCCGGCACCACCACCGCATTTTCCGGCACCTCCAGCGGGGTATCCGCCGTAGCCCGGTACACCTGCCCGCGAACGGTATCGTATAGAGGTGTGGACCTCGTCAGAATGGTTCCCGCCCCCAGCACCGCACGAGCCCGCACCAGGGTTCCCTCATAGATTCCGCAATTGCCTCCCACCAGCACGTCGTCTTCGATGACAACCGGGGCTGCATTCACCGGCTCCAGCACTCCGCCTACTTGGGCCGCGGCGCTCAAGTGAACGCGTTTGCCAATTTGCGCGCAGGATCCCACCAGGGCATGCGAGTCAATCATGGTTCCTTCATCCACATACGCGCCCACGTTCACGAACATCGGCGGCATGCAGATCACCGACGGCGCAACGTAAGCTCCCAGCCGGACCGATGAGCCTCCGGGTACCACCCGCACCCGGTCAGCCGTTTTCCAGCGGCGCGCGGGAAACGTGTCTTTGTCGACGAAGGACAGCCCCCCACCGTCTCCAGTCTCCGTCAACTCGCCCAACCGGAACCCCAGCAGGATGCCCTGCTTTACCCAGGTGTTCACCGCCCAGTGTCCGGCGCGCTTCTCGGCGGCTCGCACCGCTCCGCTGGTAAGCGCTTCACGGAACTCGAGAAACACTTTGCGCGCTTCCGGGTCGTGCTCCACCTCGCCGCGTGACGCGATCCGCTCAATCGCTGCTTTCAGGTCAGTCATGTTGATCGAAGTATAAGGGATGGAACGTCCCAAGGTTCGCCGCCGAAAATACATAATCGCGGCTGCCGATTACCCCACTTGTGACCGGAATCACTGCGCTCGGCCCTTCCGGGGACTGGAATATCTCTTATGAAAGGTTTGCTGAGAGCGGTGTTTCTGTTCGCGCTCGCTTTCTTCGCTTCACCTCTGGACGCGCAGGAAGACTTCCCCTTGCCTCCGCCCCAGATCACCTCCGCGGTGGGAATCCGGGCTCCCGAATTTCGCCTCCCAGATCAGTTATCGCAGATCGTCTCGCTTGCCAGCTTTCGGGGAAGTAAAGTGCTCCTGATGTTCTATCGCGGATACTGGTGACCAGCCTGCCTCGATCAACTGCGCGAGTTCGCGCAGCAGAAAGCCGAGTTGGACAGACGCAACGTTCGGATGCTTGGCATCAGCACCGACGATCAGTCTCACAACCGTGCTGTCTGGAACAAGGTTCTGAACCGCCGATTCCCTATTCTGAGCGATTCCAAGGGAAAAACTATCCGTGATTATGGTGTCCTGCATCAGGGCGGCGACGATGGGAAGAGTGCGGACATTGCTATTCGAACGACCTTGCTTGTCGATGAGCAAGGACGCGAAGTATGGAGGCGCGTGAGCACGACTGCCTACGACATCGCTACCGTTCGCGAAGTGCTGGATCGTCTGGATCAGCGGACAAAATAAGGCAATCAGAATCGCCTCAGGGATGTACTAGTTGCTATTTCGAGCCCCGCAGCGCGGAAATCATAGGTGCTGGTCAGGCAGGTTCCATAGTAATTTGCCCGCCGAAAGCAGGCCGGGTACTCTGCGGCCTTGGACAAGTTTTGCCGGAGGATTCATTATGCGATCTAAAATGTGGTTGTGTGTGACCGTTGCACTGCTGATTTCCGTCGGCAGTTTTGCCTTTGCGGATCAGGACCATGGGCGCGGGCACGGCAGGGGCCACGACCGCGATGGTGATGATTTCTACAGCGACCATGACCGGCATGAGATGCGCGATTATTACCGCCACAATCATCGCCATCTTCCCCCGGGCTTGGCGAAAAAGGACCGCCTTCCTCCCGGATTGGAGCGGCGCTTACGAGTCCATTCTGTACTCGATGATGACATGCGCGGCTACATGCGCCCTTGTCCCGAGGAACTCGAGAGACGCTTACCTCCGCCGCCGCCGCAGTGCGAGCACACGGTCATCGGCGGCCACGTTGTACTGGTGAATCGCAGCACGTACATGGTGCTGGACATCTTCCACTTCGACCGTTGATGGCCCGGATCATTTAACGGCGGGCGGCTTTGACTTGGCCGGAAATACTCCCGGCCAGGCGCCCTGCCGGGAGCTGGCGATGAGTGCGGCCAGCCGCTTTTCACGCGTATCCTCTTTTTGTGCTCATCACCCTCGAGATCGACACTGCAATCTTAGGCGCCCAGCCTTGCTTAAAGCTTCCGGCTCACAGTAACATGGGCGCACTTCCACCTGGAACGGCACCTCGCTCTCGCCGCCGATCACGTTAAGGAGAGAAATATGCAAAGCGAGTTGGATCGCATACTGGCGAGTTCGGTAACTGCATGGGCGGTGACCGTCGCCGTTCTGTTTTTGAATGTTGCGCTCCTGGCTCAAGCCGGCAAAAGTGACAGTTCCGAGTGGAAAGCAGTTGAACAAGCGCTAGGCCGCCCTGGCCAAATGCAGCCCGGCGGGATCATAAAGTTTTCGCTGCCACGCAAGGACCTGCATGTAACCCTGAACGGCGTCGACATCAAACCTGCTCTCGCCCTCGGCTCGTGGCTGGCATTCGCACGGCATGGCAATGAAGCGATGGTCATGGGAGATCTCGTGCTTACGCAGGACGAGGTCGAGCCAGTAATGACCAAACTACAGGAAGGCGGCATTCAGCAATCGGCTCTTCACAATCATCTGCTGGGTGAGTCGCCCCGCGTCATGTACATGCATGTTGCCGGTCACGGCAACGCCGAGAAAATGGCTGCAGCGCTGCATGAAGCCCTCTCGCTCACCAAAACTCCCGGACCGGACTCTAGCCAGCCGGCAGCTCCATCGAATGACCTCGGATTTGACCAGAGCCAAGTTGAAAAGGTTCTCGGACATTCTGGAAAAGTGAATGGTGGAGTCCTGCAGGTTCCCGTTCCTCGCGCCGAAGAGATTCGCGACTCTGGAATGATTGTGCCCCCGTCGATGGGGGTCGCAACCGCCTTGAATTTTCAGCCTACCGGCAGCGGCAAAGCAGCCATTACTGGCGACTTTGTGTTGTTGGGCAGTGAGGTCAATCCCGTTATCAAGGCGCTTCGTCAGAATGGAATCGAAGTAACTGCCCTGCATAGCCACATGCTCACAGAGCAGCCGCGGCTTCTCTTCATGCATTTTTGGGCTAATGATGATGCTCTAAAGCTCGCAAAGGGCTTGCGCGCCGCTCTCGACCTAACCAACTCCAAGCGATAGTGCTTATTAAGTGTGGCGCGGGCACTCCTGCCCGCGTATTCTATGTTGCCCTGCATTATCCATTCGAAACTCGCAGAGGAACTATGCTCCCACGCTTCCGCTTCGCTGTTGCATCGGTGATTTTCTTAGCCACCCGGCCGATTCTTGCGCAAACTCCAAACACTGTGAAGTATCACGCCACGATCAATGATGTGAAATACGTCTACGGCGTTGCTGCTCCCGTTGCCCGCTTGAAACCCGGTGACATCCTCGAAACCAACACCGTCGACGCATTCGGCAATGCCATTCAGAAACCCGGCGACACCCTCTCCTTGGTCAAGGGCGACAATCCATTGACCGGTCCCTTTTACATCGAGGGCGCCGAGCCTGGCGACACACTTGCGGTTAAGCTCCTCGATCTCGAAGTTGACGGCAATCAGGGCATCGGCGCATTCGCTCCCGGATTCGGCGCGCTCAATGAAACCAGTTACACACCCATGCTGCATCCGCCCCTTCCCGAAAAGATTTGGTTTTATCCCATCGACCACGCCAGTAACACGGCGACCTTTAAGGCACTCGACTCAAGTTTCTCGGTCAAAATCCCGCTGCATCCCTTCTTTGGCTGTATCGGCGTCGCCCCTGCGGGTGGCGAAGCCCGCAGCTCGGTGGTTCCAGCCGAATTTGGCGGCAACATGGACGCGCCCGAAGCGAGCGTCGGCAACATCATCTATTTTCCCGTGAACGTCCCCGGCGCCTTGCTCTACATGGGGGACGGCCATGCCGCGATGGGCGATGGCGAAGTCGCCGGCACTGCTATCGAGGTCCCTCTTCGCACGCGGCTGCAGGTGAACGTCATTAAGCGCCAGAAAATCAACTGGCCACGTTTCGAAAACCAAAACACGATTATGGCCGTGGGCGCCTATCGCCCTCTCGACGATTGCCTGCGTATCGCCTTCACCGAACTGGTTGGCTGGATCCATGACGATTACGGCCTTTCGGAACTCGACGCTTATGAACTCTTGTCGAAAGTCGCGAAAATCCACCTTGATGAGATGGTCGACCCCAACTACGTCATCGTGGCTTCCATCGATAAGAAATATCTGCCTGCGAAAAAGAAATAGCCGATGCGTTACGACTTTCTGGTTGAGACCTACGCCACCGAGCGCATCAAGGTACTCAGCGTCTGGAGCGAGTTTAAGGATGAGGATCTTCCGGTTCGTCCCCGGGCCGGCGATCCCCGCGGACGCAGCATCCTCGAGCACATGGTGCATCAGTGCACCAGCGAAGATGCATGGTTCCGCAACATGCTCAGTATCGATGTGGGTTCTCCGGTTCTTCCCAGGCAGGAGACTCGTCTGGAGTTCATGAAACGCTATGCGGAGGACAGCAGCAAACGGCTAGCGGCGCTTCACACGAAGGACGAGCGCTGGTGGGAAGAAGAAGTAAATTTCTTTGACGTGCGGCGTTCCCGGGCATGGATCATGACCCGGCGTCTGACCCATACTTCTCATCATCGCGGCCAGCAGATGGCGATGCTGCGCATGCTGGGACGCGACCTGCACAGCAATTACGGCCCCACTGCCGATACCGGTGGCCTCATGCAGAACCATGCGCCAACAATCTACGCGTACTCAGATGTCGACATGCTGTTGAAAGCTGAAGACGGCGTCGGCGCAAAAGCTCCGCTTCCCGGCCCCGGCGGAAAACCGGTGACGGAGCGCCCAGGCTGATTACCCGTGAGATTTTCGATCTTGAAAGAGCTCGGTTCCACACCCTTCGTCGCTCCCCAACTCTGTCATCCCGACCAAGCGATTGGATCGGCAAAGGCGATCGAATCGCGCGTGGAAGGACCTTGAGTTTGGGCCCCCCCTGGATTCATCGTGAGTTACCATAGCCCCGGAGGGGCGCCCGCCAGTAGCCCCGCGCTTCAACGCCCGCGACAAAACTTGGTTTTGAGCCCACGTTGGGACAAATCGGACGACAGCCGCGAAGCGGCGGCATGTGAAAGCCCGGCACGTAAGTGCCAGATAGCGAAAGTTGAACCGGCGGAGTCCCGTCAGGGACGGTACGATTTACGACCCCGTCTCTTCGCCCTGAGGGACGTCTACGCAATTTCCACCGCCGCCTGCGCCATCCGCCCGGTCAGCGCGATGGGCTTGTAGCTTCTCCGGTACGCAGAGCAGTAATCGCTCAGCGCCCGGTACTGGTGCAATGAGTCATAAAAGTCATCGAAAATGACAATGGCCCCCGCCAGTAGCCGATCGAGAACCGTAAGGCAGTACAACGTCGAAGAATACAGATCGCAGTCACAGTGGATGACCAGCGGATTGCGCGGCTCATACTTCCCAAGAAATGCGGGCAGCGTATCCTGGAACCACCCCGCGACAAATTGCACCCGGCTGTCTTCGATCTGCGGCAGCTCGCCGCCGGTCCCGAACACGCCCTTTTCCTTACCATCGTGCCAATTTTCAGGAAGACCTTGGAAGCTGTCGAATCCCCAAAACCGGCTTGCAGGATTTCTATTGAGAAACGTCCAGGCGCTCAGGCTCGCTCCGCGATACACGCCAAACTCGAAAAAATCGATGGCCTGCATTCCACTCTGGAAGTGAACAGTATTTATGTATGAATATAGCTCTTCCCGCGACGACAAAACCGGTACATCCTTGTAGTTTCGGTTCCCTTGTGCCAACCGTGCCTGCCAATGGAAACGCGCCAGCACTTCGGAGTGACGCGCAAGCCCCGGAAGCGTCGCCAGTTGTTTTATGCCATGCCGGGCCCAGCGCGGAAGTAAACGACCGTCAGTCGGCATGGCATTTCCTGATTTCGCCGTAGCCGGTCTGAGGGTAGGCGTTAAGATGCGGCGTCAATGGTCACCCCGCGAGCGACAAACGGAAACGCATCTGCCACCCGGTCGAGCACTGCCACGACGTGATCGTTCGCCGCGTCTTGCAGGCAATTGAGCGAAAATAAGGATTCGCCCCGATCGCGGCTGCTCTCCACCAGACCCGCTTCAAGCAGCGCCTCCCTCAGCACCCCATTCCGGGTTGTAGGGATAAAGGGCGCTTCAACCCTGATGAAGCCAGCACTGCGGGCGCGATCTCGAAGCCAATCAAACCATGCATTCTCGAGCTTCTTCCGCGCCACTCGGCACGACAAAACGAAGTCTTCTAAGACCAGCTTCTCGCCGGACGTACGCAGCGACGCAAAGCCGACGATGCCATAATCCCCAAACCGGTCGTGGCATGCAGTGCAGACTGAAAGCACGCTGGGATCATCCAGCAAGTCGACGAGTGTCTCCCAGGAATACCTGCGAGTTGTCAGGTTCAGCTGGTTGGAGCGATTCAACAGTTCCAGACAACGCTCCTTGTGCTCGCGGCTGGACGGCACGAAAACCTCTGCTCGCATCTCGCAACTCTTCAGGAAGTTTTCATAATCGCCAACATAAGCAGCGTGTTCTCGCTTGCGTTCAGTTTCAGCTACATACGATGACCTGCGCCGCCGCGCCTCTTCCGTAAGCGGCACGTCAAACTCCGGGCGTTGCAAAAGACTACTGACCTCAACGTCGGAATAAGTGCGGATACCGGCAACCTGGCTCTCGACCTCAGCCCGTTCGAAGGGGGAGTCGTCGATGAACGCACAGGCGTCCGCACCAATGTTCAAGTCGGCAATGATTCCGCGGATGTTAACGCTTTTGGGCTGCCAGTTAATTGCCGGATAGAGGAACAGGTCCGCGACACCTAGTCTCTTCAGCGCTCCCCAGGCATGCTCGTGATCATTCTTGCTGGCAATACTCTGCAGAATGCCTCGCTCATCCAGTTGCCGCACAACTTCGAGCACGTTCGGACGCGGGCGAACCATTTCGGCCTCCTGCTCGGCCAAGATTCCATCCCAAACTGTGTTATCCAGGTCCCAGATGACACACTTAATCTTTTCTTGATCCGCCTGGGCTGCCGTTTGGGACGAGTTAAAAGACTCACGCGCGCCCATCGCGTCGGAGCGCCGGGTATAACGAACAAGGTCCAGCCACGAAAAAACCAGGTGAGCCGTCGCGTCCTGATCGGGAAAAACTCGGATAAATCCGGCAACGCCGTGCAAGTCGATGTTGATACTCTCTGCGGGTATCCGGTGTAGTGTCCGGCCCGGCCGTAAAACTACCGATTCGCGAAACCTGGGACGATCCTGCACCGCCTCAATCACCAGCCGGACATTGCGATCCTCGAGATTCCACACTTCCATGACGAATTCATCGAAATCTTCTACTCGCTTGTTTGTGATTCGGCGAAGCAGCTTCTCGCGCCCAACCGCATACCCGCCATTCAGCCGATAGTAGGGACTCAGCCAGCGCAATCCTGATGACAGCGGCCGCAACCATTTCAGCGCTGCACGATCCAGCCGGTCGATGGCTTTGATCACCGCCGGCGTCACCGTCCCGAAACCCAGTTGGGCTTCCAGCTTTCCCCACCGCCGGAAGCGGATTTCGGCGCCGTACCGGAACAACCCTGGATATTGTGAATTGGGAACAATCCCGTTTTCGAAGCGCGCGCACTTGCGATCCCGCCGCGCAACATACAAAGGACAGGTCTGATAGCAGGCGGGCACCGCGCATTCAACACAGTGTTCCGCCCAACTGAGAAGATACACGGACTCGATCTCGGACGCAGGCAACTCTGATCGCACCCCCGGCCGCCCCGCCACCGGATTTGCTTCAGCCCAATCCGTCTGCCACATCGATCGAGTCCCTTTCAAAGCGCGCTGTAGCTCAAGAGAGTGACCGGATAAGAAAAACTTCCAGTCCATCCCATCTCGAGCATCCGCGCTTCTTCGCTCCCCGGATTCGACCCCGGATGAGTCATAACTTCGACCAGTTCCCCCGCGGGAGGTCTAACTGCGCAGGTTCGCACCAGTGTTGCCAGTTCCGTGAAAATGTCAGTCGTTCTGAACCCCACCAACCGAAGGGCCTTATTGAACAGCCACTTCTTCGAAAGCAAACCTCGCGCCGGTGGCACCTCGGGCTCATACAAATTCCGGCTGATTCTTGCTTTCTTGATCCCGTATCGTCGCCGCAGGGCCGAAAGCACCGGCAGCATCTGTGGAATCGTGTGCACGTGATGGTGCCCGTCCAGGTGGTTCGGCTTGACTCCAAGCTCGATCAGCCTTTCGATCTGCGCGCACCATTCCAGGAAAATGCCGCGCAGCAGCGCGGGCGTGATTGTCACTTCCCGAATCGTATTCCCATGAAAGCAGCCTCGATCATCCAGGATTGAGGCCAGTCTTTTGTGGCTCTCCCCGCAGACCGGCTCGAATTCAGTAAGGTTCAGGTGCACCCCAAAAGAGCACTGCGGAAAGGAGCCAATCTCGCTGACCGCCGTCTTCAAACACGGCCCGTTCGCAAGGAGGGTAGCTGAGGTGATCGTCCCCACAGCCATGCCCGCAAAAATTGCGGCATTGACCGCATCGCTCATGCCGAGATCGTCAGCGTTGACAATGACCCGCACATTTATCCCGATAAAGTCGCCTGACCGACGCGGTGAATTTTGATCTCGTGGGTGAGTCTACTGCGAAGGAAAGGCCTGAGTAGCCGGAATCAGTGCTTGCGAACCACGCTGTGCAATCGTGGCCAGCCTGGAAGATCTGTCTGGGTACACGAGGACGTGCTCCACTGCGGGACGGTCATCCAGCCTATCTGGGATATCCAGTGAGCGTCCGCAATCCCCACATTGCCGCAATTCCAAACAGAACGACAAAGGTGACGCCCACCAGCCTGCCATTCAGAGTGCTTTGGCTCCAGCCCTGGAGCACCGCCCTGATTCAAACCACAAAAAGCAAAATTGCAACCGCTGCAACCGCTTTGAGCCACATAAGATTTCCTTTGCACAGGAAGAATCCATCGACGCCTGTCCTTAGCGGTAGTGCGTTCATCACCGACAACCGTGACGCAATTAGTCGCCGTCGCAGTCTCTGCATCCTTGTCATTCCGAGCGAAGCGAGAAATCCCTACCTAGGGCAAGCCGGAACGAACCCCTGCTTTAATTCCTCAACTGACCTCCGCACCTGATGTGGCCATCTCGCATCCCCATCGACGTTACTTTCGTCGTTGTACTTTCGTGTA
The DNA here is from genome assembly GCA_035691825.1 of Terriglobales bacterium. Classification (GTDB taxonomy): domain Bacteria; phylum Acidobacteriota; class Terriglobia; order Terriglobales; family Acidobacteriaceae; genus Gp1-AA122. The sequence goes on from DASSIO010000055.1 coordinate 33,770, forward strand.
CCTGTATTCTTGACACTACCTTCCTCCACAGGCGAAACTCCGGACGATAATCCTTACAGCCAAAACTTTTGTGCGGAGCGCCTGGTTGCAGATCGATTCCTGCAACCTGGAAGGAATCAATGCTCGACAACAGTGCTCATCACCGAACGCCTGAGCTAGCGCTTGGCGCGCTGGCCGTGTCGTTGACACTTTCAGAACCCTCTGCCGAATTGCGGTTTCCGGGGGAGGACGGCGGTCACTCCCTGGCCACGTGGGCGCGCCGCGACTTGGCTGCCACACTGCAACTCTTGGCTGAACGCGCTCAGTACATCTCCGGGGCCTCGGGCGCCGCGATTGGATTACGCAACGGTTCTCAAATCACCTGCCAGGCGAGCTCCGGGCCATCGGCTCCGAAGATCGGCTCGCATCTGGACGTCGCCTCCGGTCTCTCGGGCGAGAGCGTCCGTACTCGCAAGACCTTGCGATGCGATAACACGGCGAGCGATCCGCGCGTCGATCACGAAGCTTGCGATCGTCTTGGCATCGCCAGCTTCGCCGTGATGCCCATTGTTCGCGGGGAAGAGGTAGTCGGAATCTTCGAGATTTTTCACCGCAAGCCACATGCGTTGCAAAGTCGCGATTTGCTTGCTCTGGAGCGCATGTGCGAAATGGTTAATACCGCCTTGGATCACGTGAGCGACCAGCGTTTGGCTCCGCCGGCGCGCTCCTTTGCCGTGCATGGGAATGCGCCGACGCCTCCCGCGCACCCGGCCAATACTTTGCCCGTCGAGCCCGCAAGCCCGGAACTGAATACCGTATCGCCCACCCCCTCTGAGTCGCCGGTTGCGCCACCGCCCGGTGCGGAACCGCTTAAGGTTCACACATGCTCGCAGTGCGGCTTCCCCGTATCCGATGGACGGACCCGCTGTGTAGACTGCGAAGCAAGCAGCCCTACAACACAAACGCCAGCAGCCTCGGAAGCATTATTCTCGGCCCAGCTTGCCGATTCAGGATCAAGGAACTTCAAACATTGGATTCTCGCCAACCGCTACATCATTGGCATGGTTCTGATTTCGGCAGCGACGATTGCATTCGCTTTACTGCGTTAATTTTCCTCAGCCCGTCACCTGTTAATTTCTTGACAACCCCGGCCTGGCTGCATAAAGTTTGGGCATCGCACGGTACGCTAACCGCTAAGCGCAGGTGTCCATGAAGAACGTTTACGAGGTATTGCGGCAGAAAGAGCTCGAGTTGGCGCGGCTGGAGAAAGAAGTGGAGGCGCTTCGCATTGCCGCCCCATTGCTTTCCGAGGATAAAGAGGCCGTTGCCGAAGCAGTTAACAGCAAGCCCACCCTGGCGACCTCTGGAAGCCAGCAACCCATACGGATTCCGCAAGCTGCGGCTCCTGCCGTTGCCGCGGCCGCACAGCCCGCGCGGGCAGCCGGTTGGGAAGATACTGCAAAACGTTGGCCCTAAACGCTTTCACGCGTCTCTGGCCGGTTCCCTAGCGACCGCTCACCTATATTCGCCGGCCCGGCCACACTCTCCCACCGGGCTGGTCGGCTCTCTCCCTCGTTGACATCTACCCCCCACCGTGAGTAGCCTCTTGAAAAGCTTTAGTCGCCCGCTTCCTTCTTACGCGTCAGAATTGGGCATTCGAGGTCACTCCGTGAGCTTAGGCGTCGACGCCTCCAGCCATCTCCACCGCGATTTCACCAAGCGCCGCTTCCGCCGCTACCCGGTCGCCGTTCCAGTAGACGTCGTGGTCTTGCGCTCAGGAATTCCGGCCACTATTCCCGGGCGATCACTGGATGTAAGCGAAGGCGGGCTGGCCACCGCGCTGGCTGGGGAACTTCGTGCCGGCGAGTCAGTTGGAGTCGATTTTCAGCTTCCCTTCGTGCTCGGCGCTATTCAAGCGAAGGCCGTCGTCCGCCACTCGGCCCTGATGCGCTGCGGATTGCAGTTCGTCGCTATGCCACCGGAGCAGGAAACTGCCCTGCGCACCTGGACCAAAATGGCCGACGATTCCGTCGCGCCTTCCCATGAACCGGTGCCGTCTCTCTCGCCGGAAAGCCATATCCCCCCGGTTTCGATGCCTGCTGTTATCGCTCCGGCCAGCGCTGAAAAACGGCGCCCCACGCGCTGGTTCGTACCCGTATTGACAGTCTTCGTTTTGGTCCTGGCCTTAACCGGCTGGTGGGCCTGGCGCGGTGTTCCCAACGACGCCGATGAGGACACAGCAACCGCCGCCAACTCCCAGACCCCGCGCGTCGATGTGCCTGGGCCTTTTATGGCTCAGAAACTTGTGCATCGAGTCGAGCCCATTTATCCCGCCGACGCTCTCAAGCAAAATGTGCAAGGTCTGGTCGTACTCGACACCATCATTAACGATGACGGATCCGTCGGCGAAGTTCGCCCTCTCAGTGGCCCTGCCGAACTCTACCAATCCGCAGTCGACGCGGTGAAGTGGTGGCGTTTCGATCCTTACCGCCTCAACGGACAGCCTGTCCAGGCCCACACCACGGTGCAGGTCGATTTCCGCATTACGCGCTAAGACTTAAGTCAAGTTGCTTGGCGCCCAGGCAATTTGGGCTATTTTGGCCCTCCCATTAACCGTTTTTAGAAGGGCCCAGTAGACAGGCTGGGGCCCGCAGAGCCTGCCCTGAGCGCAGTCGAAGGGAAATCCCGAGCGCAGCAAGGGACCTCACGCTCTAGAAATTGTGGCAGCTGGATGGACCTGTAAGTTGAGGCGATTTGCGGGCGTGAGACCGAGCAACGCGAGCCCGGGAGCCCGCA